>JBAXRP010000072.1:0-17983 GCA_037131145.1 Bacteroidota bacterium | reverse complement strand
ATCAGCACAATCAAATTGAATGGCAGCGAATAAACCGACAACTGAAATATGGAAAAGAATGCCTGAGTACTGGTCAATAAAATTGAGATCAGCGGCGTAAGGAGTATTACCCAGAGAAACGACCATCGCGAAGGGATGATAAAAAACCCGCCAATGGCTATGGATGTCAGAATAAAATTGAACCCAATATAGCTGTAACTGAGTTCATGCATATCGGCGCCAATGAATTGGTAAAAAATGTATGCAGAAAAAAAACCGACGAGCGACAGCATAAAAGCTATCCGCGAGTGAATTATCAGCCCGATGGCGATAAGAATGCCTGCAAAAAGATGATACTGAAAGAAGATTGCCCCCAGCGATTTGAAGTAAATCCTCACCGAATCCCAGATATTGAGGTCCGACATAAGATTGTAGGTGTCAACCATCTGCTTGCCGCCCAGTTCAAACATTTCATTGGTCATATAAATGCCTCGTTCACTGATTTCGAGCGAAGTAAACTGCCTTGATGCGAGGCTTACCAACCATGTGCCAAGCAAAAACGACATGCTCATGTAGGGTAATGCGTATTTTCCAATAACGCCTTCGAGCCACAAGGTCAAAAACAGGGTCAACACTGAAGCGGAAGCCAGAACAATGAAGTATTCGGTTCCCGGCTGATAAAAAACGCCAAGCCCCAGTCCGACAAGCAGGCTGTTGAATCCGTAATAACCCTTTTTAATTTTATATGTGTTAAACCCAATGAGGTATGCCATGAAATTGGTGACAATAACGGCAATAAGTCCGCTGAATCCCGCCCAGAAATCGAAGAAAGTTACCGCAAGCAGGATTATAGAAAATATTCTGCTGTCGGAAAAGAAAATCTGAGTGTAGCTGTTAAGTACACCTGTTATGAATGATGGAAAAAGGCGGGTAAGTTTGTTAAGGTTCAAGGTTCAAGGTTCAAGGTCGTGGGATTAACCAATGTTACTTAAATGCTCAGGCACCTGTTCCATACTGATAATATTCTCCAGCGCTTCGCGGTTGCGTATCAGGTGAGGTTTTTCATCAAGGTCAATAAGAACAACATTGGGTCTCAGAGTAATAAACTGCATCCATTGCGTCATATTGTATGCCCCTACGTTATGAATTACCACATGTTCGCCTTTATTGAGCAGCGGCAGGGTTGTGCTTTCACGGATTACGTCAATATTCATACAGAGCGGACCGTATAGGCAGGTGTCTTCGGTATAGTGCGTAAAAGTTTGTGCGGGGGTTATCCGGTGATCATACCAGAATGCAGTGAAAAGTATATTTACCCCGATATCAAGAATGGTATTCCTGCGACCTGTGCTCGATCGTTTGTTCGATACCACCGTGCCCAGCAGAAAACCGGCATCATCAATCATGGCGCGTCCGGTTTCGAGAATAAGCAGCGGCAGCCGCTCTTTTCTGAAATTGCTGTTGACCAGCGCTGTTGTAATAGCTTCGGCAAAGTCGTCGAATGAAGGATTGGTATCAGAACCTGGCAGATACGATCCTTTCAATGTATTTTTTGACGGGAATCCGCCGCCGAGGTCAATGTATTTGATCTCATGGTTGAATTTCTGCTCCACTGCAATAGCGAGTTCAGCCAGTTTAGAGGCGGCAATGCTATAAGCTGAAGCGGAAAGCATAAAAGTTCCGATGTGGCAGTGCAGCCCTACAAGTTCCATCTTTCCCGAATGCATTATTTTGTTGAGTGCATCCCATGCTTGTCCGTTCTCATAATTGAATCCAAAGCGGTCCCACATGGGATAAACTCCCGTGTCCATATTCACGCGAATTGCAACCCGCGGACGTTTCTTCAGGGTTTCTGAAAGCTCGGTGATTGTATATAATTCATCAAGGTGGTCAATATGGATCAGTGAGTCGTTGTTGATAGCTTTGGTAAGATCCGCCTCGCTTTTATCAGGACCGTTGAAGATAATCTTTCGCCCGTCAACTCCAAGGTTAATGGCTTTGTCGTATTCAAACCCCGATACTACTTCCGCCCATGAACCCTCCTGATGAAAGATGCTGCAAACGGCGTTGAGGTAATTGGTTTTATACGACCAGGCAAACTGAACCCGCGGATACCGCGTCTCAAATGCCTTTTTGGCTTTTCTGATGGAGCTGCGGATAGTCTTTTCCGACAATACAAATAACGGCGACCCATAATCGCTGATAAGCGATTTTACCGAAACCCCGTCAATCTGCGTCACCGGTTCATATTCAGTTCTGGAGCCAAACTTGTTCGGCATGCCCGTTTCCAGTTTCTTGATCACCGGGCGCTCATATCTTAATTTACTCATTTTAAATATGTTAGGAATTCAAAGTGTTAAGTGTTAAGTGTTAAGTGTTAAGTGGAGGCAAATGGATTACAGATTTACAGTTCGCCGTAAATACTGATTTGTTCAAACTCCTCCCGGTCAACAATCATATCCCATGCATACCGGATAAACATCTTGCCAACTGCGTAATCGCTGAACGGCGCTACTTTTTCGCCAATAGCGAGATTCACCAGCGCTTCGGGAATGTTTTGTCCCACGCCAACGGCAAGGTATATCCATGCGGGTAACCGGGGATTGATCTCAAGCAGGTAGAGTTCGCCGTCTTTATTTTTCATCAGCTCAAGCTCGAACCCGCCGCGCCATTTGGTATTGCGCAGAAACTTCCGGGTCATGTCGAGCATCCTTTCATCTGAAATTGATATTCCGCCCCAGGCTTTTCCTTTGTCTGTGATGTATTGTTTCCGCATCGGAACTGCCGCAATGGTGTTTCCTTTGCCATCGCCAAGTCCGGTTACGTTGAACTCGGCGCCATGGATGAACTCCTGGATAATAATAGGAAGTCCCCATTTTGCGCTTATTTTGTTAAAGTAAGTTTTCACCTGCTCAATACTGTAGGCAATTGAAGCGTCGTAAAACTTTCCCTTCACAATCATCGGGAATGAAAACTCCGATTGAAGGCTGTGAACCGTGTTGAGGTCGTAGATTACCTTGCTGTGCGGAACGCTGATTCCATATTTCTTACCGAAATCGTTGAGATTTACCTTGTGCCGCTCTTCGAACTGGTGCATCGTAGGAAGGAACATGTGAATGCCCATCGCCTTCAACTTAGGTTCGAGTTTGATGAAGGGATATAGTTCCGCATCAAAGTTCGGGATGATAACATCCAGTTTTTCTTTTTCATGGATGTATTCAATCCGTGAGAGAAGCATGTCAATACCCGCCCCGGGATAAGGAATCGAATAGGTGCGATCAACTATATCGTGCATATAGATACCAGGCTCCAGCGATTCATAAGAAAGCCCGATAATGCCTACATCAAACGATTTGGCCTCGCGCAATGCCCTGATAACCGACACGCCGGGACCGGGACTGTCAATGGCATTTAGCCCGGTGACAGCAATATTAAGCTTTCGTCGCTTCATTGCGTTCAAGGAGTTTGTAATGTTGGAGCATTCCAATAAAATCCTGATAATCTTTCTCAAAAGAAATCCTATCTGTTGAATATTTTTCGAGAATCGCGTCGCTAATCTGTCCAGGGTCTTTCTCCTCCCTTAGAAGATTCAGTATTTCAACCCCTATTGGGTTTACAGTGTAGGACTCGCCCGTTACCGGGTTGAAAAGTAGCCCTGATTCACTGATGGCTGCATTTTTGCTTAGTTTCATAGTATGTTGCCTGTCTTTTTGAGAGGCGCTGCCGTGCGTCTCAACAATATTGCAATATTACGGCGGCTAACCTAAGCGGGTGTTATGAAATTTTGGAAACCTTGTATAAGATTTTAATGAGTAAAATACTCCTCCAACTCGCTCATCGTATCAGGCGTAGTAGCAAAATCGCGAATAATCAGACCCGATTCGAGCAGAACAATGCGGTTGCACACTTCGGTTACATGCGTCAGATCATGGCTGGAGACAAGAAGAGTAACATTCAGTTCGCTATTAACCCTTTTTAGCAGGCGTTTCAGACTGATCTGCGAACTGGGATCCAGATGGGCGAAAGGTTCATCAAGAATGACAATCTCAGGATTTCCCATCAATGCGGCAATAATCCCGACTTTACTTTTATTTCCTTTGGAAAGCGCGCGGATAGGTTTTCGGTTTTGGTAAAGCTCTTCGCTTGCAAAGCCATCAAGTTGATGGTAAAAACCGGTAAGGTCTTCCGCATTAATTCCGTGAAGAGAGCCAATGAAATTGAAGTACTCTGCCGGTGAAAGATATTCGATCAGAAATCCCTCATCGAGGTATGAGCCGGTATATTTCTTCCATTCCTCCGATTGAGAAACCTGAACTTTTTTTGAAGTAACTTCTCCTTCCGTTGCCGCCAGTAGATCGAGAATCAGGCGGAAAAAAGTGGTTTTTCCTGCGCCGTTGTTACCGATCAGTCCGAAAGATTCGCCGGCGACAATCTCCATCTCAGGAATGTGGAGCGCCGTTGTGCCGGCATATTGCTTTTTGAGACCTTTTACCTTGATCATAGTTTAACCATTTCTGAATCCGTGAAGAATTTTTTGTTTCCGCGCCTGGAACTGCCTGGCGACGATATCAATAAGTTGCCGGTGAAAAATAAGCCCTGCCAACCCGATCAGTCCGACAACAACAATCCCGGCTTCAGGGTTTACGAGGATAGAAACCAGCCAGTAAATAATTACCGGAAAGCCAAGCGTCGGGATAATCAGGATGAAATGAACCGCAGTGACGCCTTCATAGTTGAAGAAACCCCCTTTGCTCATATCAACGCGTTTGGTGTTGAAGGATCCGAGAAACAGGATAACAAAGATGTTTATTCCGCAGTTGAAAAGCCAGGCGGCAAAGTTCAGTAGCAGAATTCTGTAATCATACAGGGCGTAAGGCATGGTTATTAAAAAGGTGACTGTGTTGAACAGAAAGAAGAACCAGAATTTCGCAATGAAGAAATCAAGGGTTGTGAAATTGGCAGTACACAGCCGGTCAAAGTAGCTGCTTTCCCATGACAGTACGAGTTGCCCGTACTGAATCATCATTATGCCGGTGAGCAGAAGCCCGATGAAAAGCATCATTCCATAGCCTGAATCAACCGGATGTTTCGTATAAATAAGGAATCCATAAAACATGAAAAACATGCTCAGTACAAGGTAGGTTTTGGGTCGGTTGTTCCGGAGAATCATCTTTATTTCGAGGCTCACGAGAGCGCCGCTCACGCCAAAAATTTCAGAAATGTAACGACTTCCTGCGGTTGTGTTATACTGTCTTGATTGTTTCTCCTCCGTTTCGAGGTAACGCTGTCGGTAAAGGAAAAACCAGGAAAGGCTGTATGTTAGAATAAAAAGGATGGCGGGTACAACCACCCAAACCGGATTTATGGCAATCGCCATTAGCCATTTTCCGAAACCAAGTGAAATTATCCGGTTCTGCGAAAAATCGAACCAGACGAGAAGTGCGGTTACCGCTGCAATGATAATAAAAACTGATGGTTTGACGGAAAAGAGTTTCCTGAAGAAAAATGCAAGATAGTTGTTTGCAAAGATTAGAAGTATCACGGCGGTAAGCCAGGTTATACCAGTAGCAGTGGAGTAGCCTGGAATAACGTCGCGAAGCGTGAATGGTATGAGGACAATCAGCGGAAAGAAGTTAAAGAGACTAAACCCTGATTTTACAAGGAGAAAGTGAAATATCGAATTTTTCCCTACCGGAAGGTGAAGGTATGGCATAACCGAAAGCGCCGGCGAAGGTTGCAAAAGAAATCTGAAAAGAAAGTCGGCGATGAAATAGTAAAGCAGGATACCGGAAAAAGCATTAACAGGGTCGGCGTCAGGAAATACAGAATCCAAAATTCTGCCGAGGAATAACCCGATCAGTATGAGGTTAATAAGCAGGTAAATCAGGAATATTCCAAGGATAATATTAATCAAAATGCTTTTCTGCCATGAAGAGGAGCGAATCATCTCTTTCCATTGATGATTGACGAGCCTTGGGAAAAGTTGGATAAATGGTGTCATAATTGAGGCTGGTTATAATTGTGATTCGTTGCCGTCAATTTTGCTTTTCAAACACATCAACCTCCCGGAAATAGTAAGGTCCGTGAGGTGAATCCTCGCTTATAAACATGAGATAGCGGAACTGAAGTTTCTGGTTTTTTTCAGTAACAACCTTATAAAGGGCTTTGTCATTTCCCCAGATATCTTCGGGTTGAACAAACGCAATAAATTTCCAACCCGCCGCTGCCGGATTGCCCTTAACTTCCGGATTCATTTCTCCTTTTGCCCCCCAGATGGAAAAAGCCTGTTGCCCCCGGTTTAATTGTTGAACAGTGAATATGTGGAGGCTGTCTATTTCAATTTCATGCTGCAAGTCCATCCTGATGCGACCTTCGCCGGTTGCCGACCATCTGTCGTTGGCTGAATCCACAGGCAAAAGGTCGAACATGCCATCATTTATTGCCGATACATTCATCGCCCCGGAAGTTTGTGGAAGCCCCGATTGATCGGTATCGGCGCCGGAGTAGAAGTATTGTGCCGATACTCCGTTTGGTTGATGAATATCTGCGTAATCCTTCATTGTTAACCGCCCCGGCAGGTCTGCCATGTTCCTCTTTTTGGTAACATCAACCTGGGCAAGCGGCTGCATTTGTTCAGTTACCCAACTTTTGGGCAGATTCAACGTCATCGTTTGCCTCGCGCTGAAATCATCATAAAGCGCTTGTGCAGGCTGAATCTGATCAAAAGAATTGTCGGAAACCGTAATGGCAAATATTTTGATGGATTCATTCTCCGGAAGCTGTAGCGTTTCGCTCGCCGGAGAAGCATCCAGCCTGTAAACATAAATATAACCATAATTATACGGTATATTCACGGTATCCTGATGAAGGTGAGTACAATACCAGGCAACTTCGTCGCGTTTGATAAATCCCTTTTCCAGTCCCGCTACACGCCCAAAACGATCCCAGGTACGATTGTCAAACTGACCGATTTTACCCTCGTATTGCTGAATGTGCAACAGGGTTTTCGCACCGCCGACTTTAAAAATTCCCGCAGTATCGGTCAAAGCCGCTGCAAGGATATAGGCATGGCTGAAGTTCCCCGTTTTGGGAAGAAAAATCTTTTGTCCTTTGCAGGTGACAACATTGTTTTTGCCATCGGATGTTGCGCCCAGGTTAAACTGAATGCCGTTGAGTGTAACCGTTGTCGGAAATTGTTCGGCAGGAAAACACTTGTGTTTGGAATCAAATCCGCCGTTCTTCATGTTGTTGTCATTACTTACAACATCCTGGTCGAAAACAAGTGGTAATTCAAACGAAGATGCAGTAGAAAGCCTATCCGCCGGCGGTTCCACCTGGATGGCAAAACTGCGGATGGCAAACCCGGTCATTGCGACTATCAGCTTGCCGTTTTTGAGACTGGCTTCTCCGATAACCCGCTCCTGCCCATCAACCTCCCATGCCCTGATGATTTTCGACGCAAATGTTACCTCCACATTTGAAATGTCTTTGCCCGTGAGTTCCTGTAACCTGATTACAATATCCTTCCCGTTTTCGGCTTTTTTGATCGTCCTGATATCCACCTGTGACGCGGAAACCTGCGCGAAAGAGAAATTTTTTCCAAGAAAACCACCATGTTGCGGCGTAATGAAAGCTACAAGCGGTTGATTCAGCCTTCGTCCCTGCCATTCCGAAAGAGCGGTGCGCCAATCTCCTTTATGACTGTATATTCCATAAGTAAATTCATGGATTCCCCAGTCCTGCGTCGCCTGATCATTAAAGGTGTTGGCGGTGGGGGTAAACAGAAGAGTTAGCCGGAGGGTATTGTCATTAGGTTTGTCCGAACCGAATTTTGAATCCTCCAGAATGGTTATTCCAAAGCGACCCGATTTATCGGTAAGGTCGAACCATTCGCGCGACGGGACTTCATACTGTTTTTTGTGGTTTGTCACCCTTTCGATAGTTCCAAGTCCCAGGTTATACGTGGCTTTCTCATTTGAAGCCGTTAGCGGAAATGATGCTTTAAGGCTAACCCCGCGCGATTGCCAGCGGACGATGTTCCTGACAAAAAGTTGTTCCTGTCCCGATACCAGCGTGATGTATTGAGTAAACACTGAGTTTCGCGCCGTTCTCTCGACACAAAGCGTCGCCCTTACCGGTCCCTTCTCAACCAGAGTTATGGTTGCAGGTCCGCCAACGAAATCAATCGGCGGGTTTTGCCTGTCGTTCCAGTCCATATTCCATGCAGGCCAGTATGCCGGATGTTCTTTTTGAAATTCAAGTCTTGATGGCGATGAAAGTAACTCCTTACCCAGTTTTTTATCAATGATACTGCTGATATCGCCTGCGGCATTAACCGTCACTTTTAAAAATTCGTTGTCAAGCATTCCTGCTGAAGCGGAAAGTCCCGACTGATACTTCGCTATTTCCTTTGCCGGTTGAATGTCGTAACAGGCAAATCCAAAGGATGGAACAGAAGCGGGAAAAGCAATCTGAATATTTGTTTTGGTTGATTTCAGAATCTGAACCGGGATGGTATCGTTCTCAGCATTAACGATAACCACCGACTGTGGCGCTCCATCAGGATATGAAATTTCGGCTTCAACAATATCTTTACGACTAATTGCCAACGGGTTATAAACAACCATTGATTTGCCTTTTCCACGTGTATCCATTGCGCGGATGACAGCGCCAACCGAGCTTTGCAGGATTGAAGAAAACTGGTTCATGGCGAGCGCTTCGTCATTCCAGGCATAAGTGTATGCTTTGGGAATACTGGTTCCCGGCAGGATATCGTGCATCTGGCTTCCGAGAACAAGCCACCAGGTCGCATTCATTGATTTTAACGGGTATTTGATTCCTCCAAGCCAGTCGGCAATAACAGCTACAGGTTCGGCGGCGAGAGCAAGTTGTTCGTTTTTCCTGTTCCACCTTTTCATGTATGCCTGTGAAGTGAGCGAACCGGAAGAGTGCTCGGTGAGAAGCAGGTCGCCCGAATAGGTTGGTAATTTACTTACCTCGCTCTCCTTCAGGTCGCGGAATAACTGGTCGGAAGAGGTCAGATAAACCTTGATTTTGCTGTCGGGTTGGTCAATGCTGCCAATGGCGTTTTTGATGTCTTCCTCGCGTGGCGAACCGCCGGTATCTCCCACGCCATAATAGCGGTAGTCGGCAAAAACGCCAAATTTTTTCCCGTTATCCATAATCCTGTTTATCCAATAGGCGGTTGTATCAATCCGGGGAGTAACCCTGCCGTTGTAATCAGTAGCATTCAATGCAGAAACGATCCCTTTTCCATCGGGACCAAGCCATGTTCCGAGGTTAAATGGGATTCCCATTGCCGAGCCCCACGACAGTTTTTGCGTTGAGAATCCCTTCAATCCTGCATGAGCCAGAACCGAAGGCAGATCAGCCTGGAATCCGAAGCAATCGGGTAACATGAAATCAACGCTTTCACGATTAAATTCCGATTTGAAAAAGCCGTTGCCATAAAGTACCTGGCGAATCACCGACTCAGGCGAAGGAATATTTACATCACATTCATCAACCGAGGATCCGCCCACACACCAGCGCCCCAGCGAAATGTACTTTTTCAGTTTTTCATATCGTTCGGGGTAATATTCCTGCATCATTTTATAACGGCGGGCGCCTGAAAATGTGAATGTGTATGGTTTATATTTTTCAATCAACCTGAAATTCTCATCAAGCGTGTTTTTCAGAAAATCGTTGATAGTTTCCTGATAGTCCCAGCGCCATTCAGTATCGAGGTGGGAATAACCGACGGTGTATAAAACCGGGTCGGTGGATAGATTGTATTTTGGCGCCACTGGCTTTGGCGTGGTCGGTTGAGCCTGAGCAATTGTCATAAATGACGTCAGCAATAACAGGCATAAAACTGAAAAATATCGTTTCATATTTTTATATCTGGATTTTCTCTTTCCAATTCGCATTAACGCGAAATGAAAACCCGTCGGGGATTGAGTGTTTCTGAAATAGTATAGCTGCTCATTACTCTTTTGGCTTCTTTGGGTTTAGTTTTTTGGCGGTTTTGCCTTCGGCTAAAACGGTGAGTTCGGGGTCTTGCATTTCGTCTAAGCGTTCGGAAGCCGTTTGTGCCAGCCAATTTATCTTCAAAAATTTTGATTTCGTTTTTCTTTTCCATGTTTTATATTTTATGAATATCCGCTTGTTTACCTAATTATTCTTCTGCTCTCTTTTAAAACCTGGCGGTAATTTTTGCTGAACCGCAAAGTTATAGCTAATTGCCTAATCTTTTTAATCCGGCGCCAAACCCAATACATTAAAACGCTAATTTTGCGCCTGCAAATCAAACCAACCGTGAGTATGAGAAATTTCATTTTAATTTTTGTAATAGGCGCTTTGCTGGCATCCTGTTCCGGCAACAAGGATCAATTTTCAATCAAGGGACACATCAACGGTATAGATACCGGCATGGTTTATCTTCAGAAATTTGATGCAGATCAATGGGCAAATGTTGATTCCACAAAGTTGGATAAAGGATCGTTTACATTCAAAGGGCAGTCGGCAATGCCTGAAATGAGGCACATAACTATGCAGGAAAAGGATATTTCGGTTCCTGTGTTTATTGAAAATGCCGCAATCGCTATTGAGATTTATCCCGACAGTCTGGATAAATCTTCCATAAAAGGTTCCGCTACGCAGGATATTTATCAGAAATATCTTACCATGAATGAAACCATAAACCAAAAGATGGAGGCGGTTTACAAGGAATGGAAAACTGCAAAGGAGGCTAAGGATACTGTTACAATGAAGCAAACCGACTCTATTTCAAACGAACTCGATATTCAATTGAAAAACCAGTTGAAGGATTTTATCAAAACCAACAATAAAACGGTGGTTTCACCTTATCTCGTCATGAAGAACAGTTGGCAGTTTGAGCTTCCCGAACTCGAGGAAATACTCACAGCTATTGATACAAGCCTTAATCAATCACAATATATTCAATGGTTGAACAAACGTATTGCCATTCTCAGAAGTGTAGCTATCGGGCAAATTGCGCCCGACTTTACCATGAATGACTCTACCGGCAAACCTCTCACACTCTCCTCGCTGAAGGGAAAGATTCTTCTGGTTGATTTCTGGGCTTCATGGTGCGGACCATGCCGCGCCGAAAATCCAAACGTTGTAAAGGCTTACCAGGCTTACAACAAAAAAGGATTCGACGTTCTTGGCTGTTCATTCGATCAGAACCGCGAAAAATGGTTGAAAGCCGTGAATAATGATAAACTCACCTGGCATCAGGTATCCGACCTGAAAGGCTGGGGAAACGCAGCAGGCAAACTTTATGGAATAAATTCAATTCCTGCCAACGTTCTGCTCGATAAGGATATGAAAATCATCGGTCGCAATCTCCGCGGCGAAGAGCTGATGGCGAAACTTGCCGGAATACTGGGTCCTGCTCCAAAAAAATAACATCATGAGAACTATTTTGATCGCCGTCCTTATCTGGGCGTCGTTTTCTGTATTGGCGCAGAACAACATCAAGGGGACAATTGTGGGCTTAGCCGGAAAAAAGATTGCAATCCAGAGCATCTTTGGCGAGAGAACCAAAACCATTGATTCAACCTTAACCGATTCAACAGGGCAGTTTCAGTTAACCATGAAAGGTCGGCTGCCTGGTATGTACCGCTTGTATTGGGCAAAAGAAGGAATGGTTGATGTGATCTGGAATCGCGAGGATATTCATTTTAAAACTAATGAAAGTAATCCCGAAGACAGTCTGAAGTTCATCGGTTCGATTGAAAACCAGTTATATCAGTCGTTTATTAGAATGGATAGAATAAACCAATCGAAATTACAGGTTCTTGTGCCGGTCATTGATTTTTATCCGTCGCACGATGCTTTTTATCAAACCGCGATAAATGAGTTTGAGAATATCCAGCGGTTACAGCAGCGCTTTCTTGATTCAGCGGCGAATCTCTATCCCAACTCTTATGCCGTCAGGCTGGCGAAGGTATATTCAAGTCCGTTCATTCCCGCTGCAATGAATAAAGATGATCGGATGACTTATCTCAAACAGCGATATTTCGACAAGGTTAATTTTTCTGATACCTCATTACTTCGCAGCATGGTTTTTCCGAATAAGGCTATCTCATATATGTCGCTTTACAGCAATAACCGACTGCCGCAGAAACAACTTGAAGCCGAATTTATCAAGGCAGTCAATGTAATTCTTGGCGCCGCCTCGGTAAATCCCGACGTTTACAGGTTCCTGCTCGATTACCTTGTGAGCGGTTTCGACAAGTTTCATTTCGACGAGGTGATTACTTATATTGCCGATAATTTCAAAGATCCTTCATCCTGTGAAGATCAAACGCGAAAGTCGGCATTGCAGAAAAAACTGGAGACTTTTCAGAAACTTGCCGTCGGTAAAACAGCTCCTGAGCTGGAAGTTCCCGACGTAAAAGGCAAGCCGGTGAAACTTGCCGATATCGGTTCGGAATATACTTTATTGGTTTTCTGGTCAACTACATGCCCTCATTGTGTTGCCATGATGCCAAGGCTGAAGGAGTTTTATGCCGGGCAACAACCAAAACGTTTCGAGGTGATGTCAGTTTCCATTGATACGAGCCGGGCTGAATGGACAACCTTTCTCAAAGAGGAAAAACTCAACTGGATCAATGTCTCCGATTTGAAAGGGTTTGCCGGAAAATCTGCCGACGATTACAATATCTATGCAACCCCTACCATTTTTTTATTAGACCGCGAGAAAAAAATTCTTGCCAAGCCAATAACCCTGATGGAGTTGGAACAGGCGCTTCGCGATCATCAGTTGATTAGATAATTCGTTGAAATTTTTACCTTTGCACTTTTTTATTTTTCGGCGCACATGTACGACTTTATTCATGGAAAGCTGGTTGAGAAAAATCCGGCTTATGCAGTAGTTGATGTAAACGGGGTGGGTTATTATCTGAATATTTCGCTCCATACTTACAGCCAGTTGTTTGAAAATGAAAAATGCCTTCTATATACACATCTCGTAGTCAGAGAGGACGACCTTCTGCTATATGGTTTTGCCGACCGAAACGAACGGGAACTTTTCCGTCAACTTATCAGTGTTTCCGGCGTAGGCGTAAATACAGCCCGGATCATACTATCATCGCTTTCGCCTGGCGACGTTGTTCATGCGATTGCCTTTGGCGACGACGTGTCGTTGCAGCGAATCAAAGGGATTGGCGCTAAAACCGCGCAGCGTATAATTATTGATTTAAAAAATAAGGTTTCGAGGGAGTTGATACCGCATGAAAAAACCGGGATTCTGCACAATACAAAGAAAGATGAAGCGTTATCTGGTTTGATCATTCTTGGCTTCCCTAAGATGCCTGCGGAAAAAGCATTGAATAAAATTATTGAATCGGAGGGAGCTGGCCTGACGGTGGAACAGTTGATCAAACATGCGTTAAAGGTTTTGTAGAGAAAGCGTTCCGGAGTTTAAATCACCTTGTTGAACTTAGTGAAGAAATACAATCTATACTTTCTTATCTGCCTTGCAGTTCTGTTGTTTAACCGTTTCACGGCGCTTGCCTTTGAAACGCGGGAAAACAACCTGCTGCCTTTCAGTTTCATTTTCCCGCCCGACAGTTTGAAAAAAGGCGAGCCAGAGCTCAGGTATCCTTTTGGCGACGAAACCGTGATGCCCGGATCGGGAAATGAGAGTAGTATCTACCTGAAGAACCCTGCGAACATTAAAACAATTGTGGAGTACGATCCGGTTACCCGGCAATATTATCAATCGTACAAAATAGGCGAAACCACTTACCGCATTCCAACCACGCTTTCGTTTGATGAATACCAGGATCAGGATCTGAAAACAATGGTCAACAAATACTGGAAAGAACGGTCGGATGCCGCCACTATGGACAATTCCAGGGGCATAATTCCGAAAATCGTTATACCGGGGAAAATCTTTGAAACAATTTTCGGAAACAATACTGTGGATATCCGCCCGCAGGGATCGGCTGAAATTGATTTCGGCGTTGTCTCAAACCGTCGCGACGATCCTATGCTAAATACACGTCAGAGGCGACAAACAAACTTCGATTTCAGTGAAAAGATTCAGATGAACGTGATCGCCAAAATCGGCGATAAGATCGAATTTAAAATAAACTACAACACTGAAGCCACCTTCGATTTTGAGAATAAACTGAAGCTCAAATATGAAGGGAAGGAAGACGACATAATCCAACTGATCGAAGCCGGCGATGTAAGTATGCCGCTCAACACAACGTTGATACGGGGAACAGAAAGTTTGTTCGGAATAAAAGCCAAACTACGTTTTGGCAGGGTAACGGTAACGGCGATTTATTCGCAACAGAAAAGTGAAACCAAAAATATTGTTGTCCAGGGAAATTCTCAAACGCAGAAGTTCAGAATCCGCGCCGATGAGTATGAGGAAAACAAACATTTCTTTATAGGACAGAATTTCAGGGATACCTATAAAGCTTCCATGAAAAAGCTGCCGGTGATTTCATCCAATGTAAACATTCTCAAAATTGAGGTGTGGGCAACCAACATTGGCGCAGCTATTACCGAAAACCGGAATATTGTTGCGTTTATGGACATTGGCGAGTATAATCCATATAATACGCGGTTGTTCGCCGGCGATCCTTACCGTAAATATCCTACCAACAATTCGAATAACCTTTTCCAGGTATTGATGCCAAACAACTACGATTCTGCACAGGTACGCAATATCAACACAGTTACAAATTACCTGAAGGGATCTCCATTTTTCATGGTTTCCGGCGAGGATTTTGAGAAGGTTGAAAGCGCCAGAAAACTGTTGCCTTCGGAATACACATTCAACCCAAAACTTGGTTTTATCTCGCTGAATACGGCTCTCAATTCCGATCAAACGCTTGCCGTTGCATATCAGTACCAGGTTGTGGGCGATACCACAGTTTATCAGGTAGGTGAGTTTTCCGATCAGGGAATCATTTCGCCAAAGTGCCTCGTTGTAAAACTGCTGAAAAGCACTTCGCTCAATACGCGGATTCCAACCTGGAAACTGATGATGAAAAACGTTTACGCACTGGGCGCTTATCAGTTGCAGCCGAGTGATTTTACAATGAACATCCTTTATTCCGGAAATGCCAACGGAGTTCCTACGGCATACATTACCGAAGGTAGGATCAAAGGGGTTCCTCTTCTCAGGGTGCTGAATTTTGATAACCTTAACCAGCAGTTCAATCCGCCTGCCGATGGAATGTTCGACTTCATTGACAATGCCAATACTCAGGGAGGCACTATACAGGCTTCAAACGGCAGGGTTTTCTTCACCGTGCTTGAACCTTTCGGACAAGATCTCAGGGATTCGATTTTCGATCTGAGCAATCCGAAACAGTCGCTCGAACTGGCTGATAAATATTGCTTCGACTCGTTATACACCATGACGAAATCGAATGCGCGGCAGTATCCCGACAAGAATAAATTTGTCCTCGACGGTTTTTACAAATCCTCCGCCGGTTCCGAAATTTCTCTTAATGCGCTGAATGTTCCTCAAGGTTCGGTAAAAGTGACCGCAGGCGGTATTCAACTCACCGAAAATGTTGATTTCACTGTTGATTACACTCTTGGCAGGGTAAGAATTATCAACGAAGGGATTCTTAATTCAGGCACTCCCATCAACATCTCGATGGAAAGCAATGAGATGTTCAACGTTCAAACCAAACGGTTGATGGGAGCCCACATTGATTATAAAGTGAATAAGGATTTCGTAATCGGCGGCACTATTCTTAACCTGAATGAACGCCCTTTGACACAGAAGGTCAATTATGGCGATGAGCCAATGTCGAATACCCTCTGGGGGCTTAATTTGTCGTATCGTACCCAGTCGCGGCTGATTACCCGTTTTGTTGACGCTTTGCCTCTGATTTCAACAAAAGCCCCTTCGTCAATTGCTATTGATGTTGAATTTGCACACTTCATTCCCGGTCATTCAAAAGCTATCGGCACTGCCGGAACCACCTACATTGATGATTTTGAAGGAGCCAAATCAACCATTGATCTCAAGAATATCGGAACCTGGTATCTTGCCAGTACGCCTCAGGGGCAAACATCGCCTTTGATGTTTCCCGAAGCCGCGCCAAGCACTGGGCTGTCTTATGGTTATAATCGCTCGAAACTTGCATGGTATGTAATAGATCCATTGTTTTACGATAAGAATACCAATCTTCTTCCGCCAAACGTATCGAATCAGGAGTTATCTAAACAATATGTGAGACAGGTTTGGGAAACCGAAATTTTTCCGAATAAACAACCGTTGAATGGCGTTCCGGTAAACCTTGCCGTACTGAACCTGGCATATTATCCATCGGAACGGGGTCCATATAATTTTGAGGTTTCGCCGTCGCCATTTTCAAAAGGTTTGAATGCCGATGGAACGCTTGTTGATCCTCACAGCCGCTGGGGTGGAATCATCAGGAAAATTGAAACAACCGATTTTGACGCCACTAACATCCAGTACATTGAATTCTGGATGATGGATCCATTTGTTTATGATACCCTGAACTCAGGGCAGTTGTACTTTAATCTCGGCGATATTTCGGAGGATATTTTGCGTGACGGCAGGAAAAGTTTTGAGAACGGACTGCCAACAACCGCGCTGGTAAAGGATGTTGATACAACCATCTGGGGGCGTGTGCCCACCATGCAGGCGCTGGTGGACGCGTTCGACAACAATCCGACAACCAGACCATTTCAGGATGTCGGATACGACGGATTAATGAATACAGATGAACTTTCGTTTTTCGATACTACTTATATCTCTAAGGTCAGGAACGTCTTTGGTTCAGCGAGCGGAGCCTATAAAAATGCTTCAACCGACCCGTCGGCGGATGATTTCCATTATTTCCGCGGAACCGATTATGATAATGATCCCAATTTCAGCAATGTGCTAAACCGGTATAAAAAATACAATGGACCGGAAGGTAACAGCGCTACCATTGAGCAGTCGCCTGAATCATATACTACTATCGCCACCACCCTGCCAAATATGGAGGATATCAACAGGGACAATACGCTTAGCGAGGCAGAACGATATTACCAGTATGTTGTTCAGTTGAACCGCGAACAGATGAAGCCGGGGATGAACTACATCACCAACGTTTATACTGCGAGCGATATTCCGTTAGCCGATGGAACAAGAGGCGCGGTTAACTGGTATCAGTTTAAAATTCCTATTCGCACCCCCGATAAAACCATTGGAAACATCAATGATTTCACTTCGATCAGGTTCATGCGGATGTTTTTCAAAAACTTTGCCCGACCGGTTGTTTGCCGTTTTGCCACTCTCGAACTTACCCGCGGTGAATGGCGTAAATACAATTACAGTCTCCTTTCGCCTGGCGAATATATTCCCGATGATAAGCAAAACCAGACCCAGTTTGACATTGCCACAGTAAGCCTCGAAGAAAACGGGAGCAAACAGCCAATTCCTTATGTGATGCCCCCGGGTATCGAGCGTGAAACCAACTGGGGATCAACCAACATGCAAAAACTGAATGAGCAGTCAATGTCGTTCAAAGTTTGCAATCTGGTTGATGGAGATGCGCGCGCAGCATATAAAACCACTGAATTTGACTTCCGTCAGTTCAAGCGGCTGAAGATGTTTGTTCACGCCGAACGCTCCATCCGAAACCAGAATCTGAAACCCGGCGACCTTACCATTCTTATGCGCATCGGATCGGATTTCACCGATAACTATTATGAATACGAAATACCGCTTAGTTTCACAGAGTGGGGAACGCCATCGTCAAACGGAGATGCAATCTGGCCTGAAAGCAACGCTTTCGACATTGACCTCGCGAGGTTGGTAGAGGTGAAATACAACAGACTTATTGCCATGCGCGATCAAGGGCTTGAACTTTCAATGTCAACCCCATACATTGAATACGACGGGCTAAACAAAATCACTGTGGTTGGCTCGCCCACCATAAGCGATGTGAGGGCAATAATGATCGGAATCAGGAATCCTAAGAAGAGC
>JBAXRP010000071.1:0-18000 GCA_037131145.1 Bacteroidota bacterium | reverse complement strand
GGACGAGGGACGAGGGACGAGGGACGAGGGACGAAGGACGAGGGACGAAGGACGAAGAAATTTGAGTAACTTTGTGAGATCATGCAGCAGTTCATTGTTCTGATAATTCTTTGGATTTCATTATCCGTAGTGAAAAACACCTATTGTCAAACCCATTCTGAATTAGATTTATTACACTCCGGAAACAACTTGCGTAACCTTCAATGGACTTATACCGGAGGGCTTAACGCCTGCCAGTTTTGTTCTATTGATCTTAACCTTGATGGCATAGCCGATCTGCTGATCTTTGACCGACATGGAAACCGGAAACTTACATTTATCAGCTCTGAAGCTCCCGGTGCATCAGGCTATTCCTTTGCGCCCGAATATGCTCTCAAAATGCCAGACCTCCATGACTGGGTAATCACGGCGGATTATAACTGTGACGGTAAAATGGACATTTTCACTTATAGCGCAGGCGGCGTCCGGGTTTTTAAAAATATTTCCGATACTACGCTTAAATTTGAAATTGTCACCGACCTGCTTGAATCGTGGTACTATAACGGATATGTCGGAATCCTCGTAACCAGTGTTGATTATCCTGCTATCGCGGATATTGATGGCGATGGCGACCTTGATCTGCTTACATTTTTTGGTCTTGGATCCTACGTGGAATACCATAAAAACTTTTCCATGGAAAAATATGGCAATTGCGATAGACTTGATTATAAACTTAGCGACCATTGCTGGGGCAGGTTCAGTGAAAGTGAATCGGGAAACAGGATTGTTCTGAATGCCGTTTGCCCAACTCAGAAAAAGCCATTTCTTCGTGAGAATAATCCACGACACACCGGATCAACCTTGCTTGCAACCGACCTCAACAACGACGGACTTAAGGATTTGATTCTTGGCGATTATGATTATCCCGGACTGATTGCCTTGTACAATGGAGGAACTGTGGATTCAGCGTTAATGGTTTCCCAGGATACCGCTTTTCCGGCAGGCACAAAACCTGTGAAACTTTTCTCATTTCCATCGGTTTCCCTGATAGATATTGATCGCGACGGGTTAAAAGACCTTGTTGTTTCCCCCTTTGATCCTGGACTTTACACATCCGACAACTATAATTGCGTTTGGTTTTATAGAAATACCGGCACTGCAAACCAACCGGTTTTTGAATTTTCATCAGACCGGCTATTCAGGGATCAAACGCTTGACTTTGGCACAGCCGCTCATCCGGTATTATATGATTTTGACAATGACGGGCTGCAGGATCTTTTCGTCGGGAATGACGGTTATTACGACTCATCCTGGTATTACAACGGTCAGTTAAAATCGCAATATACCGGAAGAATTTCCTGGTTTAAAAACACGGGCACACAATCAAATCCAGTGTTTTCCAATGTTACAGATGATTTTGCCAACATTTCAAATTTGGGTTTGCGAGGGATTTATCCAACATTCGCTGATGTAAACAACGATGGAATCACCGACCTCGTTATCGGTTGCAACGACGGAACCTTGATCCTATTCCCTCAGAAACCATCCTCCGGAATTATTCCGCAGTTTTATACTCCTGTGAAGAACTGGCAAAACATTGATGTTGGCGATTACAGCGCTCCGCAATTTTTCGATATTGACCGAGATCAGATTCCTGAGCTTATCGTCGGCGAAAGAAACGGAAACCTCAATTACTACAAAAATCAAGGTTCCGTTTCGTCAGTAAAGTTTGATCTTGTTACAGACAGCCTCGGAAAAATAAATGTAACCAATTACAACCTCTCATATTACGGATTCAGCGTTCCCTGTTTTCATCGGGATAATGATGGCTCCACATTTCTTCTGGTTGGTTCGGATGAAGGAAGAATTCATCTGTTCCGTAACATTGACAACAATTTAACAGGTAAGTTTGAAGCTATAGACTCTCTTTATCGCTGGCTCGCGGCAAACCCTGCCGATACGCTGTTCGGATGGCAAACTTCGCCAGCTATCGGACATTTAACCGACAATACAGGATTTGATATGATTACTGGCAATTTTTCAGGAGGGTTAAATTATGTGTCAAAAAGATCGTCGGCCGCAATCATTCCGGGGCTGAAGGAATTACCGGCGCGGATAAATCCATCAGTTATCCTTTATCCAAATCCGGCAAACCGGAATGCAACTATCGTCTATCCTGGAAATTTCACCGAAAATTCCACCGAATACTCATACGGTTACATATATAATATTTTCGGAAAACTGATTCTTAAATTTCCCATTACAGGAAAATCCGAAATTTCCACTTCTGATTTCCCCGAAGGAATTTATATAATTCGTTGCGCCGGAAAAACTACCAGGATGGTAGTTATACATCAATAGTCCCTCGCCCCTCGTCCTTCGTCCCTCGTCTTTCGTCCCTCGTTAAACTCCCAGCAAACTTTTCACAATCACCGAAATCATTTTATTATCGGCTTTACCGGCAAGTTCCTTTGAGGCAATAGCCATCACTTTGCCCATATCTTTAATGGAAGCGGCGCCGGTTTGGGCAATTATTGTTTTGATTTGAGATTTTACTTCGTCCTCCGAAAGTTGCTGCGGCAAATAGGTTTCAATAATCGCGGCGTCAAAACGCTCTTTTTCGGATAGATCAAACCTGTTGGCATTTTCATAAATATCGGCTGATTCCTTGCGTTGTTTGATAAGTTTCTGGAGGATTTTCAGTTCTTCAACTTCACCAACTTCACCAACAAATCCTTCTTTTGTTTTCTCGATAAGTAATGCCGCTTTTACAGCCCTGAGCGCTTCGAGTTTTTTCGCATCACGGGCAAGCATGGCAGTTTTTATATCTGCGTTGATTTTGTTTTCCAGATTCATTTTAATCTGTTGTTGGGTTTAAATAAGCATTATCGTTTTTATTTTCTACTGGCTTTTCAGGGTCTTTGGTCAAGGACATTGCTGATATGTGAGATTCGGAAGAAGGCGTAACGCTGAGTAGGTCAATTTTCCTGCGTTGGTATGCCGGAATGTTTTCCAGTTCCTGTAAGTTTTGCTCGATAGGAATATGGGTTTTTAATTTTTCGCTCAACTGCCTCAGCCTGCCTACCCTTTCACCAGATTTTTTCAGCAGAAAATCACTGACGTCAGAATCTGTGTTGGGACTTGAATGAAAAGTTGGTTTGAGATCGGGCTTGATATGACTATCAATTATTTCATCCTTATCGCCAGGTAAAAAAGTATGGACGAGGGTTTCTGGGCGATCGTTAACGATTTGCGGGGAGGGTTGATCAACAATAAATTCATAAGTGCGTGTTGGGTCAGAAGTATCTGTTTCAGATTCGAGTTGAAAAGCGACCTGACTTGTTTCCGTGACTGCAACTTCAGGCGATGCCGGTTGATCTGCGGGAGCAGTTGGTATTCGAGGAGCCGGTGTTTCAGTGTCGAGGTGTAAAATACGTCTTTCGGTTTTCGGTTTTTGCGTATCGTCATAAAGCGGAATAACGGTGACGTCGGCAGGTCTGGTGGGATCTTTCTGTTTGTGATCTTCGTCAAATCCGGTTGCGATGATTGTTACGCTGATCTGATCTTCGAGTGCATCGTCATAACCATTGCCCCAGATGATATCTCCGGTGGATTGTGTTTTTTCCTGAATATAGTCAGTGATTTCTGTAACTTCATCCATGGTAATCTCCTGTTTGCCAGATGAAATGTAGAGGAGGATATTGCTGGCGCCATTAATGTCGTTATTATCGAGCAGCGGTGAGTTGAGGGCTTCTACAACGGCGAGTCGCGCCCGTTCTTTTCCGCTGGCAACCCCGGTTCCCATGATTGCCACGCCACTGGTTTTCATTACGGTTTTTACATCCTCGAAGTCAACATTTATATAACCTACCACGGTTATAATCTCAGCGATACCTTTAGCGGCTGTAGTGAGAACATTATCGGCGCGGTTAAATGCCTCCGAAAGCGGAAGATCTCCGCACAATAACCTGAGTTTGTCGTTGCTAATGATAAGCAGCGCGTCAACATGTTGTTTGAGTTGCCTGATTCCTTCCTCAGCCGACAACCGACGTTTGCGACCTTCAAAGGCGAAAGGAATGGTGACGATACCTACGGTGAGAATATCGAGATCTTTGGATATTTGCGCAATCACTGGCGCAGCGCCTGTTCCTGTACCGCCTCCAAGTCCTGCTGTTATGAAAAGCATTTTGGTTCCTTTTTCCAAAACCTGCTTTAAATCTTCGGCGTTTTCGAGAGCTGCATTACGGCCCACTGTAGGGGATGCGCCGGCGCCAAGACCATCAGTGAGGGTTGCTCCAAGCTGAATCTTTGTGGGTACCGGGCTTGATTCCATTGACTGGGCGTCGGTATTGCAGATTATAAAATCCACACCGGTTATTCCCTGTCTGAACATGTGGTTAACAGCATTGCTTCCACCTCCGCCAACACCGATCACTTTTATGATAGATGATTGATTCTTAGGAGAATCGAATTTTAAAATCTCAGGCATGATTGTATTTTTTTTACGGTTTAAAATTATCAATTATTTACGTCGGTATTCATTGGTTAAAAATTTAGTTATTAACGTTTTATTGTTAATAACTTATTTATTGGACATCCTCTTCAAAAATATTTTTGATTTTGTTAAGGAAACTGTTCAATAACTTTCTGGAAGGAGCAGCCGGGGGGACGATCGTTTCCGTTGGCAGTTTCGATGTCTCTTCGATTGTGGGTTTCTGGTTTCGGGCTTCCCTCTGGTAGCGATCAATGCCTTCGATAACCAGACCGATTCCGGTTGCATACATCGGACTTCCCATTTCGGGCGGGACTTCGGATGAAAGATGCTCGTTAGGATATCCGATCCGGGTTTCCATGCCGGTCATAAATTCGGTCAACAGAGCGATATGCTTCAACTGAGCGCCGCCGCCTGTGAGAACAATTCCCTCGATTAGTTTTTTCTCATACCCTGAGTTTTTGATTTCGTAATAAATATGCTCAATGATCTCTTCCATTCGCGCCTGAATAATGGCTGCCAGGTTTTTCATGCTGATTTCCCTTGGCGCTTTTCCGCGGGAGCTGGGAATGGAAATTATCTCTTCTTCCCTATTTTCACGCGCCATTGCCGAGCCGAATTTCAGTTTTAATTGCTCCGCGTGTTTTTTAATGATTGAACAGCCTTCCCTGATATCTTCGGTGATAACTTCTCCGCCAAGTGGAATTACCGCTGTGTGCCTGATAATCCCGCCATGAAAAATGGCTATGTCGGTAGTGCCCCCGCCGATATCTGCCAAAACCACGCCGGCTTCTTTTTCATCCTCGCATAAAACGGCTTCGGCAGATGCCAGCGGTTCAAGAATAAGTTCAACAACTTCAAGTCCGGCATTCCTGACACAGCGGTAGATATTTTTTGCAGCGGCAGTTTGTCCGATAATGATATGAAAATTTGCCTCAAGGTTTCTGCCGATGCTACCTTTTGGAATCGTTATTCCATGCTCGCCATCAATGCTGTATTCCTGCGGAATAACATCGAGAATCTCTTCTCCGGGATTAGTATTGAGGTTATACATACTGTTGCACAACTTATCAATGTCTTCCTGATTGATCTCCTTTTCAGGGTCTTCCCTGATGATGCTGCCCCGTTGCTGCATACTCTTGATGTGCTGTCCGGCAATTCCGACATTTACAAACTGGATATTCACACCCGATTTAGCCGACGCCTCGGCAACAGCGTCTTTAATGGACTGTACGGTGTTGTCGAGGTTCGCCACTACACCCCTTTTCACTCCTATGCTGGGCGCTTTTCCATATCCGAGAATTTCGATTTTCCCTGATTCGTTCCTACGGCCTACGATGACCGCGATTTTTGTAGTTCCGATATCGAGACCCACAATGATACCTGAGTTTTTCATTGCTTTTTTATTTTGTACATAAAACCTGATTCTGATACTTGATGTTGATAATATTGTATTTATTCCAACCAATTTTATTCAAACCGAATTTGTAAAATGCCAGTAACTTCCTGAATTTCGCATCCAGGTCGTCGGCAGTACCCAATATTATAATATGATTTCCAACCCGCGGAATAAGTTCAAACTCACCCTCCTCATTTACATAAATCTGATCAATCTGCGCCTTGAGAAACTTATCATGAGTAATATACATCGTTAATTTATAAAGAGTTGTAAGCAATGAATCATAATAAATTGAATCTGCCAGCGCCAGCATATTCACCCTGTATTTCGGAGATTTTATATAGGAGTCATTAATGAAACCATTAGCCACAAGCACCCTCGCTGAAAAATCGGAATTAACCGGCAACAAAATACCTGACTCGTCGAGATAAAAATTCTCTAAATTCCTGTTGATGATTCGCAACATTGGCTCCCGCTGACGGATTTCGATGAAAATTGTGCCGGCATTATTCTCATAAACATGAACATTGGCAACGTAAGGTTGTTTGCCAATGGCATTCTCTACAGCGCCAAGATTCACCATGCCCAGTGGTTTTCCTTTTAAAATTCCGACAGTCTTTAAAACAATGGAATCAACATTTTTTTTGGTAATAAGAGTGTCCGCAGCGCCATAATTAATTCTGATTTTAATATTTTTACATGGTCGGGCATATTGCGAAACTTCCACAAAACCCAACAGTGTGCCTGCGCCGGCAACAAGTAGTATCCAGACAACAATTCGCAGTATTTTCAAAAACTTCTTCATATTTTATCTGAATTGATCAACATATCGCTGATTGGCTTCACAAATTGGTCAATATCGCCTGCTCCGAGAGTTAGTAAAACCTCTGGTTTGCAGTTTTTTATTTCTTCAAGTAGATCTTCCTTCCGAACGATTTTTTTCTTTTTCAACCGTACTTTATCAAGAATAAGTTTTGCAGTTACTCCTTCGATAGGCATTTCTCTTGCAGGATAAATTTCCATCAGTAGCAACTCATCGAGTAATTCGAGGCTACTGGCAAATTCATCCGCCAGATCGCGGGTTCGAGAATAAAGGTGCGGTTGAAAAATTCCTGTGATCTTCTTATCCGGGTAAAGCTCCCTTGCCGCGCCGATGCTTGCTCGCAGCTCTTCGGGATGATGGGCATAATCATCAATGTAAACCAGATTGGGCTGCCTCACCCGAAATTCAAACCGGCGAATGACGCCTTGATAGGAGCTCATAGCTTTTCGGAGGTCATCATGCCCAATTCCGATAGTGATTCCTGTGGCGAGAGCTGCAACCGCGTTTTCCAAATTGAACATACCGGGAACATTGAGCAGCATGTTTGCGATCTCACCGCCGGGATAGATAAAATCGAACTTCAGCGCCCCTTCCGCCGGGCGAATGTTCCTTGCAGAAAAGGCTGCTTCACCCTTAACTATGTACCCAAAAACAGAGTATTGATTTTTCAAAAACGGCTCTACCAGAGTTCCTTCTTTCATTATCAGAGTTCCGTTGGCTTTGATTTTTCCGGTGAATTCAGAAAATGTTTTTAGAAGATCGTTATGATTTCCGTAAATATCAAGATGATCGGCGTCAGCAGAAGTGATTATGGCTATTTCGGGGTTCAGTTGCAGAAATGATTTATCGTATTCATCGGCTTCTACAACGCAGAAAAAGCTGGTAAGCAGGGAAGTTGGCAAGTTGGTAAGCTGGTAAGTTGGTAAGTTGGTAAGGTAGTTGGAGGTGTAGTTTTTTGAAATTCCGCCGAGGAAAGCGAGGTAGTTAACGCCGGCGGTTTGAAGTATGTGGGCAATGAGGGTTGAGGTTGTTGTTTTGCCATGTGTTCCGGCAACGGCAATTGTGCGGTATTGCGATGAAATCATGCCGAGCGCCTCAGCGCGCTTTTTCAGTTGAAAGTTGTGTTCCCTGAAATATTGCAGTTCTTTGTGGGCTTCAGGTATTGCAGGAGTGTAAACGATTAGTTCAATATCCTCGGGAATTTGACTGATATCTTCGGTGAAATGGATTTTCATGCCCTCCTTGCGCAACTGCTCCGTAAGCGGCGTTTCAGTACGGTCGTAACCGGCAATTTTTGATCCATGCGACGCGAAATATCTCGCCAGAGCGCTCATTCCGATCCCGCCAATCCCGAGAAAATAAACTGATTTGGGAATTGAAATTTCGGATTTCAGATTTCGCATTTCACATTTCGCATTTCGGATTTCAGATTTCGCATTTCGCATTTCGCATTTCGGATTTCAGATTTCGCATTTCGGATTTCAGATTTCGCATTTCGCATTTCGCATTTCGCATTTCGAATTTGCGATTTGCGGATTCATTTCTTTAATCAGCGATAAGGCTTCCAGGGCAATTTTCTCAGCCGCATCAGGTATTCCGAGTTTTGATATATTGTTTTTGAGTTCAGCCATCAGCGATTTATTCTGAAGGGTCTCCATGATGATTTTACCAAGAGATGCAATGGCGTCACGATCCGGAATCAGAATTGCAGCATTGCTCACTACGAGCGACTTTGCATTTTTGGTTTGATGATCTTCGGCAACATTCGGCGATGGTATCAGAATTACCGGTTTTCCGACTACGCATAACTCCGAAATCGCTATGGCGCCGGCGCGCGAAACAACGATATCGGCGGCGGAGTATGCAAAATCCATTCGTTCAATAAATGGAACAATCACCATTGAAGGGAATTTCCCATCAATTTGCTCCCGGATTTTCTCGAAATAGATTTTGCCGGTTTGCCAAAGAATCTGGATTGCGCTGAAAGTTTGATCTTTCTGTTTTACCTGTGATAGAACAAAAGACAGTACAGCTTCATTAATGGTTCGTGAGCCAAGACTGCCTCCAATTACAAGGATCGTCTTTTTGGCTGGGTCGAGTGCGAAATGTCTGAGCGCCTCCTCTTTTTTATTGGAGAGATTTAAAAGATTCTGCCGGATCGGATTCCCGGTTAAAACAATCTTTTCTGCCGGGAAATACTTCGCCATCTCTTTATATGCCACACAGATTCTGATTACTTTTTGGCTGAGTATCCGGTTCGTCACGCCGGGAAATGAATTTTGCTCCTGAATTAATGTAGGAATTGCGCGTGATGCGGCAATTCGTAATGTTGGACCGCTTGCATAGCCGCCAACTCCTATTACTACATCGGGTTTGAATCTGGAAATTATTGATCGCGCTTTGATTAGACTTTTTATCAGTCGAAATGGGAAAGTGGCGTTTTTCCATGTCAGCCTGCGCTGAAAACCGGTAACAGGAAGTCCTTCAATACGATAACCGGCTGCAGGAACCTTCTCCATCTCCATTTTTCCATTTGCGCCAATGAACAGAATATCTATGTCCTTTATCAGCGATTTCAGGGCATTCGCAATGGCAATAGCCGGAAAAACGTGACCGCCGGTGCCTCCTCCGCTGATGATTACGCGTATCATATTGCCGGCGCTATTTGAGGTTTTGAAATAAGTTTTGGCTCCTGTAGCACTTCAACCTCGGTGCCGCCTTGCGTCTCTATTTCCGTTGTGCGGCTAACGCTTAAAATGATCCCGAGAGAAATGCTTGTAAACCAAATTGAAGTGCCGCCCATGCTGACCAGCGGCAACGTTTGTCCGGTTACAGGAAAAAGATTTACTGCAACCGCCATGTTAATCAAAGCCTGAAAAACAAGGCTGAAGCCAATACCAATACTCAGAAGCGACCCGAAATTTCCCTGACTTCGGCTCGCAATTTTAATCACCCTGAAAAACAAAATCAGGTAGAGCAGTAAAACAAAAGAGCCTCCAACAATCCCGTATTCCTCAATAATGATTGCAAAAATGAAATCGGAATAGGGATGAGGAAGGAAATTTCGCTGAGTGCTTTTTCCGGGTGATTTGCCAATGATTCCTCCCTGGACAATAGCAATTTTCGCCTGATCCACCTGGTAGGTTGCATCAACATCAGCTTCGGTTTTATTGATGAAATGGTCAAGTCGCGCTACCCAGGTAGTTCCGCGGGAAAATAAATTTGGAAAATTTACTGCAAGCAGAAAAATTATGACAAGGGCTGCGATTCCGAGAATTATTAATGAAATCATGTATTTCATGCTCACCCTTCCAATAAACATCAGAACGAGACAAGTTGCGAACAAAATTGCCGCAGTTGAAAAGTTGGCTGGTAAAATAAGAATTGTGACCAGTATTACCGGAATTATCACCGGTAAAAAACCCTTTCTGAAATCCTGCACCAGCTCCTGTTTTTTACTCAGAACCCTGGCGAGATACATGATGAGGAAAAGTTTGGCGACGTCGGAACTCTGGAAGGTGAGATTTACGATAGGAACGGTAAGCCAGCGGTTGGCTTCATTGAGGTTTGTGCCGGAAACAAGCGTAAGGATTAAAAGTGGTATGGTGATAACCATGCCGATGCGGGAAATCCAGGAATATTGAGTATATCTGATGAGATGTGTGCCATACATCAAAGCCAGACCGAAGGCGAGAATCATAAAATGTTTGAAAAGATAATATTCGGTGTTCCCGTGATGCTTTTTATAAGCGAGGGTTCCTGTAGAACTATAAACTGCCAGTAACGAGAAGATCGAAAGAAGGATTACAACAACCCAGATCACCCGGTCGCCTTTTACATTTTTGGCAAATTTCAGAGTTGAGGTCATGAACTACAAATTTTTAACCGCTTTACGGAATGCTTTACCGCGTTCCTCGAAATTTTCAAACAGATCAAATGAAGCGCAGGCTGGCGATAAAAGAATTACATCGCCCTTTTCGCCCATGATATAGGCTTGCTGAACTGCCTCTTCCATTGATGCAGTATTGGTAATTGGAATACCGAGAGGAGTAAAAGCTTCATGAATCCGGCGATTATCTTTTCCGAGGCAAATAATGGCTTTAACCTTGGCGCTAACCTGTGGGTAAACGATACTATAATCGTTGCCGATTTCAACTCCTCCAACAATCCAAACCACAGGTTTGTTAAAATTTTCCAAAGCAAACCAGGTTGCGTTGATAGTTGACGATTTCGAATCATTGATAAATTCCATTCCTTGTATCATCGCCACAAATTCAAGGCGATGCTCAAACTGTTGAAAGCCGCAAAAACTTTCCATGATATACTTCTTTCTAATCTCGCGGATTTTGGGACCAATCGTTGCAGCAAGCCAGTCATACCGGGTTGATTTTCCTTCTGTTGCTAATGTTTCGTATATCATCGAAGTTATCGGATTTTAAGAGTAACGATAGTTAATACGGCAAGCATAATCCCAACAATCAGAAATCGCATCACAATCTTTGATTCATGGTAACCGAGTTTCTGGAAATGATGGTGTAACGGCGACATTTTGAAAATCCGCCTGCCTGCGCCATATTTCCTTTTGGTGTATTTAAACCAGGAAACCTGCATCACCACCGACAGATTTTCAGCGAGGAATATGCCGCAGAAAATGGGAATCATAATCTCTTTCCTTATCATTATGGCAAACACTGCAATGATCCCTCCAAGGGCAAGACTTCCTGTATCGCCCATGAAAACCTGGGCAGGGTAAGAGTTGTACCAGAGAAATCCGATACAGGCGCCTACAAATGCCGAAATATAGATAGCCAATTCCCCTGAATTTGGTATGTACATTATATTCAAATAGTTGGCGAAGACAATATTACCCGAAACATACGCCAGTACCCCAAGGGTTAAGCCAATGATGGCTGAAGTTCCCGTGGCAAGCCCGTCGAGCCCATCGGTAAGGTTTGCCCCATTGGAAACGGCAATGATGATAAAGATTACAATTGGAATAAAAACAAGCCATCCCCATTTTTTTGCGCCTTCGCCAAGCCATGAAACCAGTAAACTGTAATCAAATTCATTGTTCTTAAAAAACGGAATGGTTGTTTTGGTTGATTTTACCGGCGTTTTTGTAAACAGATGAGTTTTGTCGCCCTGCGATTCCATGTTGAACACCTCTGCGGCGGGCACATACGCTGTTTGCCTGATTCGCTCCCTTATCACAATGCTGTCGCTGAAATACATGGTAATTCCTACAATTAGTCCGAGACCAATCTGACCTAGCACCTTCACCCTTCCTGATAATCCTTTTTTGTCTTTTTTAAAAACTTTGATATAGTCGTCGAGGAAACCAATTATACCAAGCCATACGGTTGCAATCAGCGCCAGAATTATGTAGATGTTGTTGAGTTTCGCAAACAGGAGCGACGGTATCAGAATAGCTGCCAGGATAATCAATCCCCCCATCGTAGGCGTTCCCTGCTTGCTGTTTTGTCCCTCTAGACCAAGGTCGCGAATTGTTTCGCCAACTTGTTTGCTTCTCAGGAAATTTATCAGCCTTTTCCCGATAATCAGGGAGATAAACAAAGATGTAATCAAAGCAAATGCCGCCCTGAACGAGATATATTGAAATACCCCCGCCCCAGGGAAGTTATACGCTTTATCAAGCCAGGTAAACAAATAGTAGAACATGTGTTTATTGATTTATCATGTTTTCATTCCCGAATATTTCGCCAAGCGTCTCTTTGTCGTCAAAATGACGTCTAATGCCTTTGATCTCCTGGTAGGTTTCATGTCCTTTCCCGGCTACCAGGATAATGTCGCCGGGCTTTGATAAAATACAAGCTGTTTTGATCGCCTCTTTACGGTTTACAATCACAAGCGCTTTCCCCGAAAATTGCGCTTCAACCCCTTGCCTCATTTCGTCGAGAATTGTTTCAGGGTCTTCATTCCGGGGATTGTCGGAAGTCAGTATTACATAGTCGCTGAGAGTGACGGCGATTTTTGCCATCACCGGTCTTTTAGCGGCGTCCCGGTTGCCGCCCGCCCCGACAACGGTAATCAATCGTTCATTATGAGTGCGGATTTCATTGATGGTATCGAGAACGTTTTTCAGCGCGTCAGGCGTGTGAGCGTAGTCAACAATAGCTGTAATATTGGTATTTGTCCGCAAATAGTTGAACCTGCCTGCAACGGGTTCAAGTTTGCTCAGTACTTCCAGCGTTCTGGTCTTATCCTGGTTCAGGAGCATTGCCGTTGCATAAACTGCGAGGAGGTTACTGGCATTGAATTTTCCGATCATCTTAAACCAAACTTCATCTCCATCCACATTCAGTAACAAACCATGAAAACTGTTTTCAATCACGCGACAACGGTAATCGGCAAGCGACTGAAGGCTGTATGTATATTTCGCGGCGCTTGTATTCTGAATCATCACAATTCCGTTTTTATCATCCTTGTTGACGATTGCAAAAGCTTCCGCCGGAAGCGAATCGAAGAACGATTTTTTAGCCTTCAGATAAGCGCCAAATGTTTTATGGTAATCGAGATGATCGTGAGTGAGGTTGGTAAAAATTCCCCCGGTGAAAGTTAAGCCTGCAATCCTGTTTTGGTCAATAGCATGTGATGAAACTTCCATAAAACAATATTCGCAACCATCCGCAACCATGCTGGCAAGAAGTTCATTTAACTGAATAGGATCAGGCGTGGTGTGCGTGGAGGGATATTCCTGATGATTTATTTTATTTACAATGGTGGAGATTAATCCGGCAGCGTAGCCAAGCGCGAGGAAAAGCTGATAAAGAAGAGTGGCAATAGTCGTTTTGCCGTTGGTTCCGGTTACGCCGACGAGTTTTAAGTTTAAGGATGGATTTCCATTAAAAGCCGATGCGATTTTTCCCAGAGCGATACCGCTGTCGCTGGTTTTAATATAGCAAACTCCCGTATTACAGCTTACAGGCATAATTTCACAAATAACCGCCACCGCTCCATTCAATATTGCCTGTTCAATAAAATCATGACCATCGGAAGAGGTTCCTCTGATGGCAAAAAACAGATAGCCGGCATTAATTTTCCTTGAATCAAACTGAATTCCGCGGATTTCAACATCCGTGGAACCAGATATGGTCGCGATGGGAATATTACCGATGAGTTCGCCGAGGAGCATCATGCCTTTATTTGAGTTTTTTCATTTCTTACCTGCAATTCTATCGCTACCGGCATTCCTTTTGAAACCGGCATTCCAGGAGCAATTGATTGTTTGACAACAGTTCCCCTGCCATTCACCAGCACATTCATTCCCTGCGATTCGAGCAGGAAAATTGCGTCTTTCAGTCCCATTCCGCAAACGTCGGGCATTGTTCCTTTGACGACAGAGGCGGCAGAAAGAACGATCTTCTCCCCGTCCTCAGTAGGTCTGACCCAGGAAGAGGAACCGTTTTCAGCGCGGGTATTCATGCCAAGTATTCTGAAAGCCTCCGACAAATCTTTGAACTGACCAGCTTGAGCAAAAGGCAATGGCGAAGAAACCGTATCGTGCGGCAATGGGATAAGAATATCGGGGCGAATGGCGTACAGCTTATCTGAGAGTTCGCGGAAAACCGGCGCAGCAACGGCGCCGCCATAGTATTTTCCCTTTTTTGGGTTGTTGATTACTACGATGAGGCTGTATTTAGGATTATCGGCTGGAAAATATCCGACAAATGAACCTTTGTACTGAACCATGTTTGTGCCCTGTCTGTACCCCTTATTTCCTGCGGCAATCTGCGCCGTTCCTGTTTTTCCGGCAATTTTGTAATTTGGCGACTTGATGCTTGCTCCGGTTCCTTCTTCAACAACCCCTTCCAGCAGCTTTTTGGCTTGTTGGATTGCCAATGGCGAAACGATTTGGGGATTTAGCACAACAGGATTAAACCGCTGAATTATTCGTCCGTTTCTTCTGATTTCACGAACAAACAAAGGTTTTACCATTACTCCATTGTTTGCTACGGCATTGTAGAGCGTAAGCAGATGGATTGGAGCGAGGGAAATTTCGTATCCGATGGATATCCAGGGTAATGATAATGCTGACCAATACTTGCTTTTGGTTGTTTTTATATAAGGTTTTCCTTCTCCCGCTATCTGTAATCCCAGCGGACGGTTTATTCCGATTTTGTATAAACCGTCAATATATTTCTGGGGGTTTGTTGAATATGCAGAATAGATCATTCTCGATGTGCCAACGTTTGACGACTTCTCGAAAACCTGCAAGGCGGTAAGAACTCCCAACCCGTGATGAGAATCTTCCATTTTCCGTCCTGAATAGCTTGTTATACCGCCGTAGCAATTGAGCGGGGTGGCAAGATCAATTTTTTCATCGTTCAAAGCAACAAGGAAGGATGCCAGTTTAAAGGTGGAGCCGGTTTCCTGGCTTTCGCCGATAGCGTAATTAAAAATCTCTTCATAAGTTCCTTTTTTTGTTCTGCCAAGATTTGCCATTGCCCGCAGATACCCTGTTTTAACCTCCATCAGAATTACGCAACCATGATCGGCGCTGTCGGCAATAAGTTCTTTACGAAGAGCTGATTCAGCCAGATCCTGTAAGTTGACATCGAGAGTTGACACAACGTCGTCTCCGTTTTGCGGTTCAACCTGGCTTTCCGGATCAGCGGGCATCCAGGCGCGACCGCTTATACGGCGAACCAATCGCTGACCATTAACGCCCTCCAGGTTTTTCGTAAATGCTCCTTCCAGCCCCACAAATACCTTTTTATCGCCCTCGCCGCTTTCATAACCGACAATCCGGCGCGCCAGCGATTTGTAAGGAAGCTCGCGGTCGTACTGGGCAAGCACGATCAATCCCCCTTTATATTGACCTCTTTTGAATATCGGAAACCGCCTCATTTCATTTAGTTGCGGATAGGTGATATCCCTGTGGATTAACAGATAACGGTTCTTGTTGCGGCGTCCCTCGCAAAGCATGTCTTTAAATGCCGACGCCGGGCGGTCTTTGAATAATTGCGACAGGCATATCGCGAGAGAGTCAACATTATTTGTAAACACTTTATCGGTGATGGAATCGGTCATAATATCCATACGGACTTCAAAGTTGGGAACCGAAACCGCAAACAGACTGCCGTCGTCTGCAAGTATATTTCCTCTCACTGCAACAAGTTCTTCGAGGTGAATTTCCTGTTTTTTTGCCATTTCCAGAAATTCCTCTTTCTCGAACTGTTGAATCATAATAACGCGACCGATAATGATAAGCCCGAATAGTAAAACTACGAGGTAAACCAGGTAAACGCGGATCAATATATCTTTTTTGATCTCTTTCATCTCTCTATTTGCCTGTTGGTTTCAATGATTCTCCTGAATACTGAATTTTATATGGAGGAATTTTCGATTCTTTTAATCCCAGTCCGATGGCGCGTTTTGAAATTTCCGACTGTCTCCCCTGGAACATCAAAATTGATTTTGTAGTAATATATTGGTATCGAAGTTCTTTTAGTTCACTCTTGGTGCGATCAATGGTTTTGAATATTTTTTCAGTGTAATATGTATTGCTGATAAAAATCATTGTCAGGAACCCAAGAAATAAAATGTATCCGATATTTCCGGCAACTGTTTCCTTTGAAAGATAGTCGCCGCCGAGAAATTCCTGAACTGCCTTCCTTCCTTTATGTGATTTTTTGATTGCTCGTAGCGGTTCATCGGCATTATTCTCTTTAACTTCTATTGGTGGTTCATGAACGTGAAAATCTTCCGCAGAAGATTGTTCCTGCGAATTCTTTATTTTATTTTCATATTTGCGGTTTTCTCTCACTGAATAATTTTTTCGGCAATCCTGAGCCTGGCGCTCCGGGCGCGGTTATTCTCTTCCAATTCTTCTGTTGCGGGAACTATGGCTTTTCGGTTAATCATTTTCAAAGGAACGATAAGGTTTCCATAAAAATCCTTTTGCAGTATTCCATCAAAGTTTCCAGACCGGAACCAGTTTTTGACCATTTTATCTTCGATAGAATGGTAGGATATTACAACCAACCTTCCTCCAGGTTTAAGAACCTCGGTAGCCTGGGTTAAAAAATCGCGCAAAGCTTCCGTTTCCTCGTTCACTTCAATCCGCAGCGCCTGAAAAACCTGAGCCTCATATTTGAACTCTTTTCCGCGTTCGGCGCAGGTATCTGCGATTTCCCGAAGGCGGGTGGTGGTTTCAATGGTTTGCTCGCGCCGCGCCTCAGTTATTCTTGAGGCAAGCTTTCTGGAGTTTTTAATCTCACCATATTTATATAATAGGGACGCCAGCGCCTCTTCGCTATATTTATTTACAATATCTCGCGCGGTTACTCCTTTTCTACGATCCATCCGCATGTCGAGATTTCCATCGAAACGCGTTGAAAATCCTCTGTCGGGTTGGTCAATCTGGTGTGAAGAAATGCCAAGATCTGCGAGAATGCCATCAACGGGAAATGCTTTATGTAACTTTAGAAAATTGCGTAAAAATCTGAAGTTGCTGTTTACCAGCGACAATCTGGGGTCGTCAATCCGGTTTGCCAGAGCTGCTTCATCCTGATCGAACCCGATTAATTTTCCATCTCCAAGTTGTGCAAGAATTGCCGCTGAATGTCCGGCTCCGCCATAAGTTGCATCAACATATATACCGCCGGGGCGGATGGCGAGCGCATCAATGCTTTCCCTCAAAAGAACGCTTTTATGAAACACCATTCGTTACGTCCTTTCTTTCCTGTTTAACCATTACTTTTTCAGCGAGTTCTGCAAAATCATCCGGTTCTTTGGAAACCAGTTCGCGATAGGTTTTCTTATCCCAGACTTCAATCCTGTCAGAATAAGCAAAAAGAACAATCTCCCGGTCAATAGAGGTATGTTCGAGCAAATTTTTTGGTAAAAGCAGCCGGTTCTGATTATCAAGAGGAATTTCGGTAGCGCCGTTGTTGAATGCTCTTGCAAACCGGCGGTTTTCCTGAACAAACATATTCAGGCTGTTTACGCTGCGGCTCACTTGCTGCCAAACATCCCAGGGATAAAGCACAAGGCAACCTTCAAATCCGCGATTCAAAACAAACTTATCCAGAGCCTCCGGACTTATCTGTTTTTTCAGCCCGGACGGAAGGATGATGCGGCTCTTATCGTCAAGCCTGCATTCATATTCACCGATCAGATTGTTTGTTGGCACTGCCGTTTTTTTCAGACTGTAAATATAGATATTATTTCTCCACAATTTCCCACTTTACTCCATTGTTGATAACTTTTTTGTTTTTTTCATAATCCCGGAGACGAGGGACGAGGGACGAGGGACGAGGGACGAGGGACGAGGGACGAGGGACG
>JBAXRP010000070.1:0-18082 GCA_037131145.1 Bacteroidota bacterium | reverse complement strand
GATGATGAGATTGAACGCCTTGGTGAAACCCTGATGAATCTTGAGATGAAAATGGAAGAGTTGAAAAAGCACTTTAACCTTACCGACAGGGACTTAAACATCAACCTCGGTCCCTTGGGGGATTTGATGTAAAATCCTGAAAATAATAACGTTTTACAATGAGAACTCTTATTTATGTTCCCATTATTCACTCAAAGGCCGACATGGGGTCTTTTGGACAAGCGCTTAATAATATAAGTGTTTCTGCAGTTGAAAAAAATAAATTGCAGAAACACAATGATACTATAAATGGCTACTGGGATGCAATTGAATCCTGGTTTGAAAACATTGATATATCTGTTAAAGGAATAAAAATATATCAGGATGGAATGTTTGTTGACGGTGAAATGGCAATGAAAATTATTGACGAGGGCGTCAAATCGGGCAGCAAAAATTCTGTAATAGTCTCAAAGCTTATTGGTCGGGGCGCAATACTTATCAGGACTGAAGACTTTAATCTGGTTAAATCAGAATACGATGAACTGCAAACAATCTTAAAATCAAAAACCAATATTTATAAACTCTTTCTGCTTTTCAGGTATAACGTTTTAAAGCCAATTTTTTTAATCAGGAGGGATAAATTTATTACTTGTAGAATAGCTGAAACCCTAGGACAAAACGAAACCGGAATTCTTTTTGTCGGGGCTTTTCACAATATCAGGAAAAGGTTGCCCAAAGATATTAATGTAATCGAATTAAAGGAAATTGCAAAAATCAGAAAATATCAAAAATCTGTTCAATTTGATTCTAAAATTGAACCATTACAACTTGAACAACTTACTCAATACATGATTAATAAATGATGTGATGATTAAGAAGAATTCATGTCATAATGTTAACGACGGCGTTTCGATGGATTCGACGCTCCCTCTAAAAACAAGATCCGGAAAGTTTTTGAATAGGCAGGCGGAAGAGACGTTATTGGAGACCGAAGAAAAAATTTTTCTCCTTCTCAATTCCACAGCCGAAGCAATTTATGGTCTTGACATGGACGGTAACTGTACCTTTTGTAATAACACTTGTCTCCGTATGCTAGGTTACAAGCATCCCGACGATCTTCTTGGCAAAAACATGCATTGGCAGATTCACTCAAAGTATGCTGATGGAAAACTATTTCCCGTTGAAGAATGTCGCATTTTTCAGGCATTCAAAAAAGGAGAAGGCACCCACGTTGTTGACGAAGTGTTGTGGCGCTCCGACGGCAAATCTTTTCCTGCTGAGTACTGGTCGTATCCGCAAATTCATGGTGGTATTGTTACTGGCGCTGTGGTTACTTTTTTAGATATAACCGAGCGCAAGGAGGCGGAAAAAGTTTTGCGGGAAAGTGAGGAGCGATACAGAATGTTGTTCGAGAATACAGGAACATCCATAATCATCATTGAAGAAGATACCACGATCAGCCTGGCCAACCAGGAATTTGCAAGCCGCACCGGCTATACGCGAAGTGAAATAGAGGGAGTGAAAAAATGGACAGAATTTGTTGATAGGGAAGATATCGAACTGATGATGTCCCAACACAATTTGAGACGCGCAATTCCAGGTGATGCTATACCAAGTTACGAATTTCGCTATAGGACAAAATCAGGCGAGCTACGGTATGCTTTGATAAATATCCAGTTAGCGCCGGGGATGAAGCAAAGCATGGCTTCTCTTGTTGACATCACAGAGCGCAAGCGGGCGGAAAATGAGCTGAAACAAGTATATGTGCGTCTGGCATTGGCAGAAAAAGCAAAGCTGGATGATTCGGAAAACAGATATCGTTCCATTTTTCAGGGAAGTCCAGATGGAATTATTATCGCCGACGCAGAAAATAAAATGATCCTGTTTGCAAATTCGGCTCAATGTCAAATGCTTGGTTATACCGAAGAACAACTAAAAACGATGAACATTGCCGCAATTCATCCGAAAGCTACTTTTCATAACACGCTTGCTATTTTTGAAAAACAAGCGCGCGGCGAGACGACACTTTCCGAAAATATTCAATGTCTGAAAAAAAATGGGGAGATTTTCTATGCTGATAGCAATGCGAGTCTGGTAAAAATAAGCGGCAGAAACTGCATAGTAGGTTTCTTCCGGGATGTCCCCATACGCAAGCAGGTGGAAGTGGCGTTACAGGAGAGCGAGGAGCGGTTCCGTACTTTATACGAAAATTCTACCATCGGCTTATACAGAACCACTCCAGATGGCAGGATTCTTCTTGCCAATCCTGCTCTCATTAAAATGCTCGGATACTCATCTTTCGATGATCTCTCAGCCTTAGACCTTCAGAAAAATGGCTTCGAGCCGTCTCATCCCCGCACTAAGTTCTTTGAAATTATCGAAAAGAACGGCAAAGTTCAGGGATTAGAATCTGTGTGGCAGCGCAAGGATCAAACTTTTATCTTCATCAGAGAAAGCGCCCGCGCTATCCGGGATTCGCAGGGAAATACTCTGTACTACGACGGTACTGTTGAAGACGTCACCGAGCGCAAACGCGCAGAAGATATGCTTACACTGAGCGAGTCGCAGATGAGAACCACGCTTTATAGCATTGGCGATGCAGTAATGTCGCTGGACACCAACGGTTGCGTGTTGCTGATGAATCCGGTTGCAGAGAAATTGACCGGTTGGAGCGAGTCGGAAGCGCGTGGAAAATTCCTTGAAGATGTGTTTTGCATTGTTAATGAGGAGACACGCTGCAAGGTTGATAACCCTGTAGTTCAGGTCTTGAATAAAGGTAGTATTGTCGGAATGGCAACTCATACCCTATTGATTTCCCGCGAAGGCAAAGAACGCCCAATTGGCGATAGCGCTGCGCCAATATTCGACCAGAATCGCAATATTACCGGAGTTGTGCTGATTTTTCGCGATTTGACCAAAGAAAGAGAAGCGGAGCAAATAATCCTCAATCAATTAGCCATCATTGAAACTTACAATGGTTTTGTAGCTCTTACCGACATGAAGGGAAAACTCATCTATATAAATCCTGGCGGAATAAAGATGATCGGGGCTGCCAAATCTGATGAGATATTGCAGAAAAATATCACTGATTTTATTGAAGAATCAACATTCAAACGCGTAACCGATGAGTGTGTCCGCACAGATACAAGTAACAAAGTATGGAATGGTGAACATACAATGAAACTCATTGACGGCGCAACCATTCCTGTTGATCAAACAATATTTGCTATCCGCGACGCCAAGGGAAACCTCAGGCATATTGGCACAATAGTAACGGATTTGTCAATTCAGAAAGAGATGCAGGAAAAATTGATATTTTCTGAAAAATTGGCGGTAATGGGACGACTTGTGGCTGATGTAGCTCATGAAATCAATAATCCCCTCGCGATAATTATCGGCAGAACCCAACTAATGCTACACCGGATTGACGACCAGTCGCCACAGTTGAAAAGCCAGATTGAAACAGTGTTGCAAAGCGCCCGAAGATGCAAAACTATTTTAAGTAATCTGCTTACTTATAGCAGTACCATAGGCAAGAAAGAAGATGTTGTTAATCTGCCCGAATTAATCCGGGAGGCAGTTGATGCTGTTAATTATCAATATGAAATGAGTTCGATTGAAATAGAGCTGAATTGTAATCTGCCTGACAACACTGAAATTACCGGCAACAAAGTGGCTCTTCTCTCTGTCTTTGTCAATCTTATTCGCAATGCGAGACAGGCTATGCCTGTAAAAGGCAAACTGACAATCACCGTTGAAAAGGAAAGTGGAAGCCAACTTTGCATCGAAATTCAGGACACCGGAATTGGTATAAACAAAGAGCAGTTGAAAAAAATTTTTGAACCATTTATTTCAGAATGGAAAGGATACGAAGGCACCGGCTTAGGCCTTGCCACAAGCCTTGGCATAATTGAAACTTATGGAGGCAAACTGTCAGTTGATAGTGAAGGAGAGGGAAAAGGCGCGAAATTTACGGTTTTACTGCCTTATAACATTAAAGAGGATCAAATTAAGCAGGCTGTTAACAAATTGGAGGTATAAAAGATGGAAAAGGAATTTTCGAATTGGAAAATACTCATGATTGATGATGAACCAGAACTGTTGGATGTGATGAAAGACCTTCTGGAAGAAGAAAACTATCAGGTATTTTGCGCTTCAAATGGCGCCGAAGGCATTCTTCTTAATGAGCAGAAGAATCCTGATTTAATTATTCTTGACCTTCGAATGCCAGAAATGGATGGCATTGAAACTTTGCGGAATATCCGTAAAAGTGATGACAACGTGCGTGTTGTCGTCCTTACAGGATATGGATGTCCTGATACAATCAGGGACGCAGCCGACCTGAATGTTACCGAATACTTAAGCAAACCTTTTGAAAATGAAGAATTGGTCAGCATAATAAGCAAGGCGCTTGAACTTTAAAGAAAAAAGAAGAAATGACGAAAGATCTTAAGAAACTTATCTATGTGCCTATTCTACATGCAAAGGAAGATTCCGGACGCACATCTTCAATTCTGAATGAAAATGAAAAAAACGTTACGAAAAGAGATAAAAACGATAAGAAACTTTCGCCGGTTGATGAAATGTGGGAGGGAATTTCCTCAAAAATAGGAGGACTAAACCTACCCTGGCACAAGACACGCATTTATCAGGACGGTTTACCTGTATGTGGCAATGAATTAGAAATAGTGACGCGACTTGCCGAAAGTGGTAGTCCTAATTTCCTCGCTATTTTAGATTTGATACAAAAGAGGGCGAAACTTGAAGGCACTGAAAACTTAGATTTATTATTACAGGAATATGATTTGCTTAACAAACTGCTTATGAAAAATTCAGATAATGATCGGAATGCGACAATTGCAGAATATCAGGCTAAAAGCAGGGAACTACTTACATTGAGGGATGAATTCATCTTCAACCGTATTATAAACACAATTCAAAATGGAGAATTACCCATTGTTTTTATGGGCGTTATGCACCGTTTGGATAAAATGCTTGAAAAGAATTTTTTAGTTTCTTATATCATTTATCGTCTTCCATTCCGTAGCGTTGGAGCAATCTATAATGTCTAAGTAGAAAGAGATGATTAAAAAATCTTCGTTGTTGTCTGCTGACCCTATTCAGTTTTCTCCACTTTACCTCAATACGGAAAAAGTTTCTATGGAAAAACTTCTTGCTCTTTACCGCTTTGCAAATCTGTTTTTCCCTCAGATGGGTCCCGGCGTGGTTAAGACGATTATGGACATGAAGATGTACAGCGAGCGTTTATCGGTGGAAAGCGCTCCAGAGGAAAGAAGGAAGCTGATCCTTGATATGAAGGGCTTAAGCATGAATATTCAATACGAGTTGAAAGATGACAATCAAAAGGTGATGGAAATTTCAATTCATATAGTGCCCAGCGAAGTTCTTGCAAGGGCGCAACAAGGGAATCTTGATCTAAGTCAGCTTCAAAAACTTAGCGATGATCTTGATAAAATGATTGCCAAACTTATTGTCAAGGAAATCCGACAGCGGTTTATTTTCAAAGTGAGGGATTATTTTCAAACTTTTCTTAAAAGCGCACAAGCGCCACCTTTTATTACACAGTTACGTGAAATGGGCTGGATTAACCGAAAGGGACAAATACTGACCGGCGCCTCTATTGATGATTTACTGACCGGGAAATATCGCGAGCAATTTGAGCGCCTGATGCCCAATGAAATATTAGAAGAGGGGATGCAAATCCGTGAAACAATACAGACCTGTTTTGCGATTGGACGCGATAATGATGATTCCATGATTCTGAACGCTAAAAAACGTCATGCCATTCTTGAGATTACTATCCGGGAAACGTAAATTTTGTCATTCCGCTCACATCGCTTTTTTTAGTAATTTTGCAAATATCCTCCGGTTTGGTATGTTTTACCAAATATATTGAGGCAACAAAGCGCTGCATGGAAGAATCCCTTGAATCCTTTTTTGATGGAGAAACGCTCTCTCTTGTCGGACGTTTCGAGAATATGCGCGAGCAGCGTCAACATTATTTTTTTGACGTTGATGAGTTTGAAGAGATCATAGACTATTATTTTTTTAAGAATGAGCAGCGAAAAGCGCTAATGACTATCAAACTATCGCTTGAGCAGCATCCCAATAATACATTGCTTCTAATAAAAATGGTTCAATATCAGGTTAATGCAAACCGAGACCATGAAGCCTTGCGTATTTTAAAAGAATTGGATCAGTCGCCGGTTTGTGACAGCGACCTATTTCTTGCCAAGGGCAACCTTTACTCACAGCTCGAAAAACCCGAAAAAGCCATCGAGGAATTTAAAAGAGCGCTCGATGGCGCCGAGTACATTGATGAAATCTATGCCAATATTGCTTTTGAATATGAGAGCCTTAGCAAATATCAAAAAGCCATAGAATACCTGCTTAAAGCTATTGAGTTGAATCCCGAAAATGATTCGGCTTTGTATGAATTTGCTTTTTGTTGTGAAATATCGCAGCAAACCGACCGATGTATAAGTTTTCTTCACAATTTCATTGATAAAAATCCCTATTCAGCTCCGGGATGGTTCAACCTTGGAATTGCTTTTAGCAACAACGAACTATACGAAAAAGCCATTGACGCCTACGAATATGTCCTGGCAATTGATGAGAGTTTTTCATCCGCTCATTTCAACAAGGCAAACTGCCAGGCTAACCTAGGTCTGTATGAAAAAGCTATTGAAACCTACAGGGAAACATTTTTCTACGAAGAACCGGAGCCAATTACGTTTTATTACATCGGCGAATGCTACGAAAAGCTGAAGCAATTTTACCAGTCCATTGAATTTTATCAGAAGGCTATTGATCTTGATCCTGAATTTGCAGACGCCTGGCTGGGAATCGGTATCTCGCATGATGAAATGGGCAAACCGCAAACTGCCTTACCTTTTATACAGAAAGCAATTAAACTTACTCCCGGAATCCCGGAATACTGGTTCATTCAAGGTGATATCCAGATAAAACTCTCCAGGATTGAAGACGCTATTATATCTTATCGCAAAGTGATCGAACTTAATCCTGATGATGAGGAGATCTGGCTCGACCTCTCGGTGATTTTTGCCGATAGAAAAGATTATCAGCAAGGGTATGAAGTTCTTACAGAAGGACTTAAATACCATGAAAATAATGCCGATTTTTATTTCGGTATGGGATACTACCTTTTTATGTTGGGTAAACCGCAGAAAGGATCTGAAATGGTGATAAGAGGAATGAGTATGGATTCTGAAGGACATAAGAACCTCTTTACCACTTTTCCTGAGGCATGTAACCATCAGGAGATTGTAAATATTATAGCGTTAAATAAAAATCCAGGTTTCCCTGCAGTGCAATAACAAACTGATTTCATTACTATGAATAAGCCTATACTTCCTTTTTTACCCGAACGTTCTTCCAAACCACGACAAACAGGAATAGCCATGGTGATGGACAAGGGTTTAAGCGTTCGCGAGGCTGAAGACTTTGTCGAAACAGCCGGTCATCTGACTGATTTTGTAAAACTTGGTTTCGGAACATCTCTGGTTGGCGCCAGAGTTAAAGATAAAGTGAAAGTTTATCACAAAGCAAACATTAGAGTTTACGTTGGAGGAACCTTGTTTGAAGCCTTTGTAGTGAGGAACCTTTTTGACGATTATCTGAAATACATTGATCAACTGGGACTTGATGCAGTTGAAGTTTCCGACGGCTCGATGCTCATGGATCACGATGTCAAATGCGAGTTCATCAACAAATTGTCGAAAAACTATACTGTACTTTCAGAGGTTGGATCAAAGGAATCGGGCATTTTGATTGCTCCGGGGCGTTGGATCGAAATGATGCAGAAAGAGTTACAGGCAGGGGCATTCAAGGTAATCGGCGAAGCCCGCGAGAGTGGGAACGTAGGGATTTATCGTGCTACCGGAAAAGCACATGTAACGCTTATCAACAAAATCCTTGCGAAGGTTCAGGGTGATAAACTTCTGTGGGAAGCCCCGCTGAAACCGCAACAAGTGTGGTTTATCCAAAATTTTGGAGCTAATGTAAACCTTGGAAATATTGCGCCTGCCGACCTTATCCCACTTGAAACTTTACGCCTTGGTTTGAGAGGGGATACTTTTTTCAGCTTTCTGCCCGCGAAGTTTAATAAGTTTAAACCAAAGTAACAAGGTAGCGAAGTAGCGAGGTGGCAAAATGAAAAATAGTTAATCAGCGAAATGGGGGTGGAAAGTTGTTATATGGGTTAATAGGGTTTCCGTTGTACCATTCTTTTTCGGCGATATGGTTTACTGAAAAATTCAGGCAGGATGGTAAAATAAATCATGAATATCGTCTTTTTCCGCTTGTTTATGTTGAGGATTTTTTATCCTTACTCAGGTCTGAAACCGACCTTACCGGCGTAAATGTGACTATTCCATATAAAGTATCAATTATTCCGTTTCTTGATGATTTGGATGAAACTGCCAGAGCAATCGGTGCAGTCAATACTATAAAAATTTCGAGGATTAACGGAGCTATTCATACAAAAGGGTTTAACACCGATGCACCGGGTTTTGAACTTACGCTTACTGAAAACTTTCGCGGTTGCAAAGCCTTGATACTTGGAACCGGCGGAGCTTCCAAAGCTGTGGCATTCGCACTTAAAAATAAAGAGATACCCTTTATTTTCGTTTCACGAAAACCCCGGGAGGCAAACATGATAAGTTATAATAAACTGAACGAGGATATCATTCGTAAACATCTTCTAATCATTAATACGACGCCACTCGGGATGTACCCGGAAACAAATCGCTTTCCAGATATTCCGTATCAGTATCTAACTCCGGCTCATATTTTATACGACATTATTTACAATCCCCCGGAAACCGCATTTCTGCAAAAGGGAAAATCCATGAGCGCTCAAACAATTAACGGATATCAGATGCTGGAAAATCAGGCAAATCAGGCATATCGCATTTTTACTGAACATTCCAGTTAAACCAGAGTATCTGGAATTGTTATTTATAAGTTGTTTTTTTGCAATCAATCATCCAAATTTTTACTTTTGTCTGAACCATCCTACTGAACTGATCAATATGTCAAAAACTGCTCATTTTTTTTATATTACAATTTTATCAATCATTATCGCCGCAGCTTTATTTATCATTGCATACATCGGCTATTCCTATTATAACCAGCCGTTTGAAGACCGTTTTTTTCATCCCGATCATGTTATCCTGAAACCCAGCGGAACCTGGGGGCATGGCTTCGGCATTATCGGTTCAATGCTGATGATCATTGGAGTGGGAATTTACATGGTCAGAAAAAGATTCAGAGTTTTCACACGTTTGGGAATTCTCAAATACTGGCTTGAGTTCCATATATTTCTCTGTTCACTGGGTCCCATCCTGGTGCTTTTTCATACATCCTTTAAATTCGGGGGTCTTGTAGCAATAAGTTTCTGGAGCATGGTTGCTGTTTTTCTCAGCGGGATCATCGGTCGCTTTATTTACATTCAGATTCCCCGGACAATAGAAGGACGGGAATTGAGTTTAAATGAAGTTAAAGAGATGAAACGCAACATTGGCGAGCTTGTAAAGAACCTCGCTAACCTTGATGAGCAAAGCTATTCAGTAATTGTTGAATCAATAGAAAAAAAAGATCGCGGGAAGAAAAGCAGTATATTGGGATTCATTGGAAAGTACTTTGAAGATTGGAAAAGACTGCGCAGGGATCATACGGTTCTGAAGCGTAATAAAATTTCGAAAGCGCAAATTAAAGAAATTATGAATCTGGTTAAGAGTGAAATATCATTAAACCGGAGGATTGATATGCTTACCACCATGCAAAACCTATTCAAATACTGGCATGTTGCACATTTACCATTTGCGCTGGTAATGCTGGTTATCATGGTCATTCATGTGGCAGTCACAATTACTTTTGGATACAGATGGATTTTTTAATATGGGACTAATCGGTGAAGAATTTGCAGTTTATGCAATAGCAATTTTGTTTTGCGCAATAATTGTAGGAATTTATCTCAGTAAGCAGAGAAGGGATTCAAAAAAGGTGGATGCGAAGATCGCAAAGGCAAAGCTGGAGGGTTCATACGAACCTGTTTCGCTTCATCCGGTAGTTGACGAAGGCAGTTGTATCAGAACCGGGGCATGTATTGCAGCCTGCCCTGAAAAGGATATTCTTGGCATAAGTCATGGAAAAGCTACCACGATAAACGCTTCGCGCTGCATCGGTCATGGCGCATGCTTTCATGCATGCCCTACCCAGGCAATTACACTTTGCATTGGCACCGAGAAGCGCGGCGTTGAACTGCCTCACGTAAACCAGAACTTTGAAACCAATGTACCCGGAATTTTCATCGCAGGCGAACTTGGCGGAATGGGTTTGATCAAAAACGCTGTTGAACAAGGGCGTCAGGCTGTGGAGAATATTATAAAATCATTACCGAAAAGTCACCAGGCAACACTCGATCTGATCATCATCGGCGCCGGGCCTGCCGGAATATCTGCAACTCTCGCTGCCAAAAAACATGGGCTCAAATCTATCACCCTTGAACAGGATACTCTTGGAGGTACTGTATTTACTTTCCCCCGCGCCAAAATAGTAATGACATCTGCCATGGATCTTCCCCTTCATGGAAAAGTGAAATTGTTTGAAACCAGTAAATCAGAACTTCTTGATTTGTGGAAATCGGTAATGAAAAAAAACGACATTACTATCCATGAAAATTCCAAGGTTGAGGCAATTACAAATATTGACAGCCACTTTCAGGTCTCTACATTAAACGGAGAAAATTATTCAACTCAATCGGTGTTACTTGCGATAGGTCGCCGCGGTACCCCGCGGAAACTGGGCGTAGAAGGTGAGACGCTTGAAAAAGTTGCATACCGGCTACTCGAGCCTGAGCATATTACCGGGATGGACGTCCTCGTTGTTGGCGGCGGCGACTCAGCAATAGAATCTGCTTTGTTGCTTACCGATGAAAACAAAGTGACACTGACTTACAGGAGTGAGGCTTTCAGCCGAATAAAACCAAAAAACGGCGAAAGGATTAACGCAGCAATTGCCTCCGGTAAAATCAAAGTAATGTTTAATACAAACCCGGTAAAAATCCTGCCCGACTCGGTAATTCTTGCAACAACAGGGCAGGAGAAAAATGTAACATTAAAAAACGATATGGTTTACATTTTTGCCGGGGGTGAGTTGCCGACTCAGTTTCTTCAAAAAATCGGAATCAGGATTACGAAAAAATTTGGCGAGGCAATATTATCACATAAGTGATTCTTACATGACAGTTTTTGAAAGAGGAGTCAGCCCATATAATCAATTTGTTGCTATTATCAGAATAATTCGGGAGGAGGTCAACCCATCAGATTCCGCAATGATTTCAACATTTCCGGGTTTAAAGCCAGATTGCAGGATTAACTGGCATTTTCCATTGAATAGTTTTCGTTGCCAATGACCTTCGCCACATTGATCTGCTTCGTGGCTTGAAGGATCTCCATTGCCTACGCCGATAAATCTGCCATCGCCTTTCAGAGAAAAACGGACGAGATTCTGTGCATCCGGAACTTCGCGCCCCATACTATCTGCTACCGTTACGTTAACAACGTTGGCATCCTTTCCATCGGCAAGCATGGTAATTTTATCCGGCGTAAGGATTAATCGGACAGGCTCGCCTGTTGTTTCAACCGAACTGATCAGTTTCTTTCCATTTTTCAGCGCCACCGCCTCAAGTTTGCCTGGATGGTAAGGGATTTCCCATGAAAGATGACTGTTTCGAGGCATTATCTTTTTTCCAAAACTATTACCGTTGAGAAAAAGTTCAACGTCACTGGCGTTACTATTGACCCAAACTTTAATCAATTGTCCCTCTTTCACAGTTCCGCTCCAGTTCCAATGCGGCGAGATGTGCAAAACATCGGTGTTTGTCCACCACGACTGATAATAGTAATAAATGTTTTTGGGGAATCCGCACATATCCATGATACCGAAATGGGAGTTGATATTGGGCCAGCCAAACGGCGTTGGTTCTCCGCGGTAGTCAAATCCTGTCCAGACGAAACCGCCCATCCACCAGGGTTGGTCAACGCAAAGTTTCCACCACTCCTCAGCGGTACTTGCCCACCAGGGCGCGGTGATATCCTGATCGGGCAGGTAACAGTTGATGGTGTCTTTTTCATAGATTCCGCGTGTTGTAACAGTGCTTCCCATTTCAGTTCCAAGGATCGGTTGTTCCGGATGACTTTTATGATAATCGGCAACTGCAAAATGCCGGTAATTGAAACTTCGGATTGGAATCACTTCATTAATCCCGGAAAAGACATTTGGAACATCGGCTGCATAAGTGCAGGTACGCGTCGGATCAAGGCGCTTTTGCAGGTCAATAAGCGATTGCGCAATACGTTTGCCAAAGCCGGTTGTTTGAATCATTCCCTCCTCATTCCCTATTGACCATAGAAATACGGAAGGATGATTACGGTCGCGTCTTATCAGCCTGTCGAACTGACCGACGTATTCAGGACTGCTGTTGAGTAGTCGCTGCTCATCAAGAACTAACATTCCAAGGCTGTCGCAGGCGTCGAGCGCTTCAGGCGTAGGGGCGTTATGACTCGTGCGATAAGCGTTTACGCCCATTTCCTTCAACAAACGAATCCGGTAGTACTGAAGATAATCGGGTAATGCCACGCCAACTCCGGCATGATCCTGATGGCAGTTGACTCCATAAATCTTGATATTTTTACCGTTGAGATAAAAACCTGTTTCCGGATCAAACCGGATCGATCTGACTCCAAACCGGACGTTGACACTATCGGTTATCCGGTTATTCTGCTTCAAAACAACCACCGCGCGATAAAGGTAAGGATCGTCCAACTGCCACAACCGGGGATCATTCAGCGCAAGGCGCTGTTTAACTTCCAGCGATGACCGGTTTTTTACAACGACTGATTGTTCATCTGTTCGTGTGAGAATCTTACCATTGCGATCGGTAATAAAGCTCGAAATTCCGACAGTTTCCTGATTCAATTTATCATTCCGAATTGTAGTTTCAACACTTACCACAACAGCGCCATTCTTCATTTCTGAATAGACAAAAACCCCATTTTCAGCTACATGTAATTCATCGGTTATTGTAAGCCGCACATGACGGTAAATTCCGGCGCCTTCGTAAAACCAGCCTTCATATTGTGTGGCGTCAACTCTGACAACAAGAGTATTCGGATGATGAAAATCAACATAATCGGTAACATCGAATGAAGCGCCGATATAACCGCTTTCGTTGGCGCCGAGATAAAAACCATTTAGCCACATCTTTGCATCCCTGAATATACCGTCAAACCGAATGAAAAACCGCTTCGCCGAATCGGCGCGCGAAACCTGAAAGTGTTTCCTGTACCAACCGATGGAGGTTTCGGGAAAAAGTCCTCCAACAGGTTTAAATCCATGGGAAAGAACATCGAAATTTTCCGACTTTACAAATGGTAATTCCACTGCCCAGTCGTGCGGTAACTGAACTTTTCTCCAGTTCTGATCGTCAAATTTCGGGTTGATGGCACAATTTTCTGCCTTACCTGATTTGGAGAAAATATTGGCGATGGAATAATTGAAATCACGTGAAGGATCGGCGGCATTGCCAGCATGAAAACGCCAACCGGTATCAAGGAAAATAGTTTGGCGGTTAAAGGATTGTTGCGCCAAAAGATGGAACGGAAGAATAACGCCAAGGATTAGAAAAAACCGTGAGGCGACTGTAAAAAAAGAATATTTTATCATGCGGCAAAGTTAAAAGTAATAACCGGAAATCGGGTTGTACCGGCGATGATTTGGATAGAATTAATGCGCTGATTTTTCTTTAATTCAATTAACAACAAAGGTCAGACAATACCTTGTGAGCAAAAAATCTTATTTTTACCAGATGAAATTCAAATCCATTGCATTCCACCATTTCGGCTGCAAAGTCAATTTTGCCGAGGCTTCTGCACTTTCGCGAAAATTTATGGAGAAAGGCGTCGAGATCAAAAATTTTCACGATCATGCCGACGTCTATGTAATCAGTACATGTATTGTGACAGCCGTTGCTGAAAAGAAGTGTAGGGCTGCTATCAGGCAGGCGCATAAGATAAATCCGGAAGCGCTGATTGCAGTAATTGGCTGTTTTTCGGAGTTAAAACCCGACGAACTGTCTCAGATGGAAGGCGTTAACCTTGTCCTTGGACATTCGGGGAAATTTCAACTGATTGAGGAGTTGGAAAAATTTCAACCGGGACACGAATACCATGGCGGAATTTCACCAATAACCCAATCCAATGAAAACACTTTTGTGCCTTCATATTCATCAAACGACCGAACCAGGTCTTTTCTGAAGATACAGGATGGCTGTGATTATTATTGCAGTTACTGTACAATTCCGCTGGCGCGCGGTCATAGCCGCAGCGATACCATTGAAAATGTTATTCGAAATGCACAGGAGATTGTAAAAAAGGGAATCCATGAAATCGTGCTCACAGGGGTCAATATCGGCGACTTCGGCAGGCATACAGGAGAAACTTTCTATCAACTTATCGAGGCGCTCAACCAGGTTGAAGGTATGAATCGTATCCGCATTTCATCCATCGAACCCGACCTTCTCACAGATGAAATCATCGAATTTGTTGCCCGCTCCCGGAATTTCCTCCCCCATTTTCACCTGCCGCTTCAATCGGGTTGCAACAAAATTCTCAAAGCCATGCACCGAAAATATACCTGCGAACTTTACGCTACAAGGGTTAATAAAATCAAAGAATTAATGCCATTTACCTGCATTGCAGCGGATGTAATCGTTGGTTTTCCGGATGAATCGGATGAGGATTTTCACGAGACATACCATTTTCTCGAACAACTGAACGTATCTTATCTGCATGTTTTTTCTTATTCAAAACGCGAAAACACACTTGCGTCTAAATCTCTGAATCCTGTTTCTGATAAACATAAAAAGGAGCGCAGCGATTTGTTGCACAGGTTATCGGAAAAGAAAAAAAGGCTTTTTTATCAGCAGAATGAAGGAAGAGAGGTCAATGTGCTTTGGGAATCAGATCATCCTGATGGCTTTGTACATGGATTTTCGGAGAATTATATCAGGGTGAAAACACCATATAATCCGGAACTCGTGAATCGGATAACAAAGGTAAAGCTGGAAATAACTGACGAAGATGGAACATTTAAGGTATAAATCACTGTTAGCGTCCTGATGAAATAATCACAGAATGAATTTTCGCATTCGAAAAAAACAATCGCCAGGCTTCAAACTTTCTGAGTAAGCTCAACTTTGAACCTGGAACCTGGAACCTGGAATTTTGTAAACCCGCAAAATACCAATGAGAACTAAAAAAATCGTAAAGAACTACACGGAAAAAATTGCGCACATCGAGATAAAAAAAGAAAATGCCGGATAATTAAATATTCTTAATAAATTTGAAAAAAAAAGCACCAATATCAAATCCATTTCCCATGAACAGACTATCTTACAAACAATGCATTCTAATTTTCATTGTATTCAGTTCCTTACCCCTCTTTTTCTCTTCATGTAAATCCAAAGAGAAGAAGGCGAAAGGCTCACCCTCATTTAAAGTCATGGAGATAAAAGGCGCTCGCGTGCCGGTTTACCTTGAAATGATTGGGCAGGCTGTTGGAATTCCCACCGTTGAAATTCGTGCGCGGGTTGCCGGATACTTGCAAAATTATTCCTTTAAAGAAGGTTCAATTGTTCAAAAAGGGCAGCGGTTGTTTACAATTGAACAAAATGAGTATGTTAATAGTCTTAGTTTTGCTGAAGCCGATCTTGAAAACAAGATTGCTGCATGGGATAAGGCAAAACTGGATGTGGCACGGTTAAAACCACTGCTTTCAACAAATGCCATCAGCCAGAATGATTATGATAAAGCAGTTACCACTGAGCTTCAGGATCGCGCGTTGGTGGCAAGTTCAAAAGCCAACCTGGCTACTGCGAAATTAAACCTGTCCTATACCGCCATAGAATCACCTATTGCAGGTTACATCGGCGCATGCGATGTAAGACCGGGAAACCTCGTTGGAAAAGGAGAGGCAACTCTTTTGTCAACAGTATCTGCCGTGGATCCTATCTATGTCAATTTCGAGATGAATGAAAATGATTACCTTAAAATTATGAGGTTCTGGGAGCAACATAAGGATCAGATCAAAGACAAAAAGGATATATTCAAAGTCTATCTCACCCTGTCGGATAAGATTCTTTATGCATACTCCGGCGAAATTGATTTTATGGACCGCGATATAAATGCAGCAACCGGGACGCTCGCTTTACGGGCAGTATTCAAAAACCCCGACGGACTGATTAAACCCGGCAGTTTTGCCAAAGTAAACCTTGTGCTGTTTGAGGAAGAAAATGGTATTCTTGTCCCTCAAACCGCTACAACTCAAATCCAGGGAAAAAACTTTGCCTTTATTGTAGATAAGGACAATAATGTTTCCCGCATCCCGGTGATTCTGGGCAGAGGTATTGGCAGTAATTTCATGCTTCTTAGCGGACTGAAAATCGGCGATCGCATTATGCTTGAAGGATTCCAGAAATTCCAGGAAGGAATGAAAATAACCCCGGTATTGGTTCCTGATACTCTGAGAGTGCCGGAAATGCAGGTGAAAAAATGAGGTAGCGAGGTAACGAAAAAATCTGAAATCTGAAATCTGAAATCCGAAATCCGAAATTAAAAATCCGAAATAATATGCTTCAATCTTTTATAACCCGCCCAATCCTCTCCTCCGTAATTGCGATACTGATCGCCCTGGTTGGGATTTTGAGCATGGTGACGCTGCCAATCTCGCAGTATCCCGACGTTGTGCCTCCCACTATCCAGGTTATGGCATTTTATCCCGGCGCAAATGCAGAGGATGTTCAGAAAACTGTGGCAATCCCTCTTGAGGAACAGATAAACGGGGTTGATAATATGACCTACATGACATCTCAATGCGCCAACGACGGGTCATGTAACATTACTGTTTATTTCAAGGTTGGCACCGATCCTGACATGGCGACAGTTAACGTTCAAAACCGCACCCAGCGCGCTATCAACGTACTGCCTCCCGAAGTGGTTCAAAGCGGGGTAACAGTAATGAAAAAATCTCCAAGTATCCTTTTGCTTTACGCGCTTTCGTCAGGCGATACGGCTTACGATACAAAATTTTTAGCAAACTACCTTAATATTAATATTGTAAATGTACTCAAGCGCATTGACGGCGTTGGCGACGTGAATCTTTTCGGAGGAGATGATTATGCAATGCGCCTGTGGCTTAATCCCGAACGTATGGCAGGTTATAGCATCAATGTTCAGGATGTGATGAGCGCTATAAAAGATCAGAATATTCAGGCTGCCGCTGGACAAATCGGGAAAAATCCTGCCGCCAAAGGACAGCAAATGTCCATCATGATCCGCGTTCAGGGACGGTTGATTGAAGAATCAGAATTTGCGAATATCATTGTAAAAGCCAATAAAGACGGTTCGCTGGTGCGAATGAAAGATATCGGGAGGGTAGAACTTGGATTGAAAACTTACGACGCCATGGGCAGGTTTAATGGAAAAACATCACCTGTAATCGCCGTTTATCAGTCGCCAGGTTCAAATGCCGTGCAGGTAAGAAAGGAATGTGACGCTACCATGGAAGAGCTCGCCAAAGAGTTCCCGATTGGAATAACTTACGAAAAAGGGCTTGATACCGTTGAATTTGTTTCAGCTTCTATTGATGAGGTTTTAAAAACGCTGATGGAAGCATTTTTCCTGGTTTTTATAGTTGTTTTTATATTCCTTCAGGATTGGCGCGCCACACTGATTCCGGCTATCACGGTTCCGATATCTCTTGTTGGAGCGCTTGCAGCTTTCTCCTTTCTGGGTTTCTCCATTAATATGTTCACGTTATTTGCCCTGGTTCTCGCTATCGGAATTGTGGTTGACGACGCAATTGTTGTATTGGAGGCGGTTCAGGAGAAAATTGACTCGGAAGGACTGTCTCCGCTTGAAGCCACAAGGCATACCATGAAAGAGATCACCGGCGCTATTCTGACCATCACAATGGTACTTTGTGCGGTATTTGTTCCTGT
>JBAXRP010000069.1:0-18152 GCA_037131145.1 Bacteroidota bacterium | reverse complement strand
CGAGGGACGAAGGACGAGGGACGAAGGACGAAGGACGAAGGACGAGGGACGAAGGGGGTGGGAGGTAATTCGTAATTTTTTAAGCGCCATTCCGGTCAGGGATTCATTGCACTTTTCAACCTCTTCCGGGGTTCCGGTTGCCACAACGGTTCCACCCTCGCACCCGCTGCCCGGACCAAGGTCAATGATGTGATCGGCGGCATAAATAAGGGTAGGATGATGCTCGATAAGAATCACAGTATGCCCCTGAATGATCAGTTTTTCTATTGCCATCAGCAGATTGCCAACATCAGCCTGGTGAAGCCCGGTAGTTGGTTCATCCATTATGTAGAGGGTTTGAGCTGCCAAGGGCTTTGCCAGTTCAGTCGCCAGTTTTATTCGTTGCGCCTCGCCGCCGCTGAGAGTTGATGAACGCTGCCCAAGGGTGAGATAGCCGAGTCCGAGCTGATCGAGAATCGTTAGATAACGCGCTATTTTAAGTTCCTTTTGAAAAAATACCAATGCTTCGGTAACCGCCATTTCGAGTATTTCGGAAATATTTTTCCCGAGGAAGGTTATTTCCAGCGTCTTGTCGTCAAACCTGCGCCCTTCGCAGGATTCGCATAAAACCTCCACATTCCCCATGAAATGCATGCCAATTTGCCGGTAGCCCGCGCCCTGACAGGCTTCGCAGCGACCGCCTTGTGTGTTAAAGGAAAACCGGCTTTTATCATAACCCTTTGCAAGCGCTTCCGGCTGTCGGGCAAAAAGGTCGCGAATCAGATCGAAAACACCGGCGTAGGTTGCAGGGTTGCTACGCGGGGTTCTCCCAATGGGCGACTGATCAATGGAAAATAGTTTTCCGATTTTTTCCCAGCCGGTTATCTTTTGATAATTGCGTTTTTTCTCAATACTGCCATTCAGTCTTGCATTTAAAAATTCCGCTAAAACCTGATTTGTCAAAGAGGATTTGCCCGCGCCCGAAACGCCTGTCACAACATTCAGCGCTCCCAGCCGGAACATAACGGCGATACCTTTCAGGTTGTTGGCGGTTGCTCCTTCAATAATGATGTAGCCGGAACCAAGTCGTCTTGTTTCAGGGATTTTGATCTTCTCCAACCCAAGTAAAAAGGAAAGTGTCCGGCTTTTTCTGATCTCCTCCTCCGGCAAACCGGGAATGACGTCGGCGGGACCATTGTAAATAACCTCGCCGCCGTGAATTCCAGCTCCCGGACCAATGTCAATAAGCCAATCTGCATGACGGATAAACTCTTCATCATGCTCAACCACAATTACGGTGTTGCCCCGATCCCGGATCTCCTTCAACATTCCAATCAGTTGACCCGTATTATAAGGATGAAGCCCTATTGATGGCTCATCAAGAATATAAATCATACCGCTCAACCCCAGGGATGCAATGTTAGCTAACCTCAAACGCTGAGACTCTCCTGCCGAAAGGGTGGTTGATTCGCGGTTGGCGGAAAGGTATTTCAATCCAAGTTTGCTGAGCAAAGCTACCTGGCGGGAAATTTGCTCAACGATGGGCGCGGCGATGAGTTTCAGGTCATGATCAAAGGATAATCCCTGCAAAAGGATGTCGAGTTCGTTCAGTTGCAACGCCGACACTGTGGCAATAGAATAACCACCAACCGAAACCGAGAGCGCTTTTTGGTTAAGCCGCTGTCCGTTGCAACTTCTGCATCTGCCTGTCCTGACAAACCGCAGGATATTCTTGTTTCTGTCGCGCTGCAGAATTGTTTCCATCACTGGGATAATTCCTTTGTAATAGCCCATCTCACGTGGCTTTGCGGTGATGCCGCTCCATTTCATCCGCGATTCGAGCGGGTGTTTGCCGTAAGGAATCTCAATTTTATCGCTGCCATAAAGAACAATATATTTCTGCTCCGGCGTGAGATCTTTCCAGGGAATATCAACATGAAAACCTTCCGCCCGGCAAACCTGGTCGAGTACATCCATGGTTACCTGCGAATAAATAATGTAGCCATTCGGCGTTGTGATTACGAGAGCGCCCTCGCGAAGCGTAAGGTTTTCATTGGCGATCAGCAGTTCCGGATCCAGAAAATCTTCTATGCCGAGACCTTTACAGTCGGGGCAAGCGCCTTCCGCAGAGTTAAATGAAAAAAGGCTGCGGTTTAAAGGGAAAGGATCAGAACCTGGCGGCGGCGCACCGGCGCGGGCAAACAGGAGTCGAAGCGAATCGTATATTCCTGTGATCGTTCCAACGGTTGACCGCGGATTTGAAATCGCTGATTTTTGATCAAGCGCAATTGCCGGTGAAATTCCTTCGATCTTTTCTACGTCGGGCTTTCGCATTTTTCCCATGAACTGACGGGCGAAAGATGAGAAAGAACCGAGGTAACGGCTTTCAGCTTCCCGGTAAAGCACATCGAATATCAGCGAGGATTTTCCGGAACCCGAAACCCCTGTGACAACGATAAGTCTGTTCTTTGGAAATTCAAGGCTTATCGAGCGAAGGTTATGTTCGGAAGCGGCGGTTATTGAAATTTTATCCCGGGTACCAGTCAAAGACGTCATAGACTATTTCAACGCATCAAGAATTTCCTGCTTCAGCCCGGTTTTGAATCTGCCGGGGTTGCTCTGCGCGTTGGAAAAGGCAAATTCAGTGAGATCCTTTTTAACTTCCTTCCCTTTGTCAAAAGTTACGACGTAAAGAGCCTGCGCATTAATCTCAAACCGCGCCACTGTTTTTGCCTGCGATTTATCATCGGTGTTTATAACCTGGAATTTGAGGATTCCTTCCTTGATCTGAGTTGCAAAATCAGTCTGCATCATCTTCCTCGCGGTCTCTTCGATGGTCTGATCAATCGGACATCGCTCGCCGGGATGAAAATAATAAACCTCAACTTTTGCATTTTTTATTGCAGTTGGTTTCGACTGTGAGAAAACATGGCTGGTTCCTGAAACCATGACCATAAAAATAAACAGGATAATTGCTTTTTTCATCGTTATTGGTTGTTTCGTTAAAGAGTATCCGATTGGTTACCTAAACTGAATTATATGACTATCCGCTTGTGTAACTAATAATTATTTAGCTACTCTGCGGCGCTTTGCGTTTTCGATGCGTAACTCAGCGGTAAAATAAGGTTTAACCGCTGAGAACCGCTGAGTTTTTCCGCAGAGAGCCGCAAAGCTAAATCTTGTTAACCAATCTTTTAATTCCATAACACGTAAAACATTAAAAAACCTTTGACTTCACAGGTTGCAAAGGTAGAAATAATGAGTGATATTTATGCGATAAGTCGAGATTTATTAAGACACAATATAAACAGTAATTGAGCCATCGTAAAGTCATAAATGCAAAAAATCTTTTTTTAACTTCGCAGCCATTAATCTGTTGATTGATATGGCTACAATAGAAATTGAAGGAAGGGTATTCGAAGTTGACGGCGATGGATTTCTCTCCGACCCTTCACTCTGGAATGAGGAGGTTGCCAGGCTTTTCGCCCTGTATGACGATATTCCCGAAATGAATGAAAAACACTGGGCAATTGTGAAAATCATCAGGCGCAACTTTGAGGAAAAGGGCAATGCGCCAATGATAAGAATGATTTGCCAGGAAACCGGCATAAAACTGCGGGAAATCTATGAACTTTTCCCGTTGGGACCTGCGCGAGGCGCCTGTCGCGTTGCCGGTTTACCAAAACCGGATGGTTGTGTTTAAACGTTTGTCAATACAGCTATGACCGGTTATCAATGGTTTTCAATCCTGGCGTTGGGCGTTTGTTTGCTAAGCGCGGCATGGCATTTTATCAGGCTTGTCAGGCTTGGTAAACCCGAAGATTTTTCATTGGCTTCGGGAAAAGAAAACCCGGCTATCGTTTACTCTTTTACCGGGGCGATGAGTCCGGCGAAAAAGGAATCCGCTTTCCTTCATCTGCCAACTTATTCCGCAGGTTTGATTTATCATCTTGGCACATTTGCAGCAATCTTTCTTTATTTCCTAGCGCTTGCCGGATTGATTTCACAAACCGGGATTTTCTACGCCGGCGTTTTTCTGCTTTTGCTTTCGTTTGGCTGCGGTGTTGGAATTTTCATCAAACGTTTGGTCAAACCGGGGCTGCGCGAACTTTCCTCGCCCGACGATTACATCTCAAACATCCTGGTAACGCTGTTTCAACTCGCCACTGTTTTTGTCATAATGATTCCATCAACTGCTCCGGTTTATTACCTGCTAACTGGTATCTTGTTTCTATACTTCCCTCTGGGAAAACTCAAACATGCGGTTTACTTCTTCGCCGCCCGCTATCATCTCGGCATTTTTTTCGGGCATCGCAATGTGTGGCCCCCAAAACTATTGTAACTTATCAGAATGGCTGAACTGAGCAAAGAAAAAACCGGCAAGGGCTTACAGGTATTTGAAAATCTGAAAGACAGTAAGCTTCTCACTCATCTGAACAGTTGCGTTCATTGCGGATTGTGCGCCGAAAGCTGCATTTATTATCTTGCCTCCAAAGACGACCGGCTAACCCCTGCGCGGAAAGTTGACATTGTAAGTTCGGTTTACCGCAGATACTTTACGGCAACCGGTCGGATTTTCCCAAGCCTTGTTAATGCCCGGAATCTCGATGAAACCACGGCAAACGAAATGGTTGACCTTCTTTTTGGCGCATGTACAATGTGCGGACGATGCACCATGCACTGCTCTGTTGGGGTGGATATTGGATACATTGTGAGAACAGGCCGCTCCATGTTGTCCAACATGGGAATGGTTCCGGCTTCGTTGCAATCAACAATAATTTCCGCAGTTGAAACAGGCAATAATATGGGCATTCCCACTGAAGAATTTATTGCAACCATTGAATGGATGGAAGAGGAACTTATTGACGAAGTTAAAAATCCGGAGGCAAAAATACCGCTTGATCAGCGAGGCAAAAACGTTTTATATACTCTGAATCCACGGGAACCCAAATTCTTTCCGCTGTCAATTTCTGCCATGGCAAAGATTTTTTTCGCCGCCGGAGAAAGCTGGACATTATCGTCGCGGATGTACGACGTTACCAACTACGCTTTTTTCAGTGGCAATAAAAATGAATCTTCGTTGATTGCCCAACGGCTTTTTGAAGAAACGGAAACATTGCAGGCAAAAACCGTTGTACTTGCCGAGTGTGGACATGGATCAAGAGCTTTTCGCTGGGAAGCTCCCAATTACCTTGCCAGGAGAATGCCCTTTGAAATAAAAACTTCCGTTGAAGTAATTGCCGGGTATATCCGGGAGGGAAAAATCAAACTCGACCCTGAAAAAATCAAACAAAGCGTTACCCTCCACGATCCTTGCAACCTGGCGCGTCACGGAGGTATTATTCAGGAGCAACGTTACATCCTGAAAAATTTCATCCGCAATTTTGTTGAAATGAACCCATGCGGAACCGACAACTACTGCTGTGGCGGCGGCGGCGGACAACTGGCAATGAGCGAATACAATGACCGCCGGATGAAAATTGCCGCCATCAAAGCCGACCAGATCAAAGCTACCGGAGCAAAAATCGTGGTGACGCCATGCCACAATTGTGTTGACCAATTAACGCAGATCAGTCAGAGTTTCAAACTTGGCTTACAAATTAAAACCCTTGCAGAAATAGTGGCAGAAGCGCTTATCACAGATTAATCACAAAATCATACTTTACCGCGGCATTATGAGCAAAATGATCTACCTCGACAACTCAGCTACAACCTTTCCCAAACCAGATGTAGTTTATGATTTCATGTGTAATTTCTATCGCGAACACGGCGTAAATCCTGGTCGTTCGGGTTTTGACGCCGCCATCGAAACCGAAGAGGTTGTACATTCCACCCGGAAAATGCTTACCGAACTCTTTAACGGCGATAATCCGAACAGGCTTACTTTTAGTTACAATGCCAGCGACTCGCTGAATATGATCCTTATGGGATTGGCAGAACCCGGCGATCATGTGGTTACCACAATGCTCGAACATAATTCCGTTCTGCGCCCGTTGCACCACCTGATGATTGACAAGGTAATCGAACTCACTCATGTGCCTTTTGATGGTCATGGCTATATTGACCCGGAAGATATCAGGAAGGCGATAAGAAAAAATACGAAGATGGTTGTGGTTAACCACAGTTCAAACGTTATCGGAACCGTTCAGCACATTGCCGAAATCGGGAAGATTTGCCGCGAAGCCGGAGTTTGGTTTGTGGTTGACAGCAGCCAGAGCGCAGGAGCGATTCCTATTGACATGAAGGCGATGAAGGTGGATGTAATCGTTTTCACCGGACACAAGTGCCTCATGGGCCCGACCGGAATAGGCGGTTCGTATGTAATGGATAATGTTCCCGTAAGATATACCCGCTATGGCGGAACCGGCGTTCGCTCGGCACAGAAAACCCATCTCGAAGAATTTCCTTACCGGCTCGAATGTGGAACCTTAAACCTTGTTGGCGTTGCCGGACTCCACGCTGGCTTGAAATGGGTTATGGAGCAGGGTGTTGAAAACCTCCATCACAAGGAAATCATGTTGTGGGATCGCCTTAGAAAAGGAGTGCAACAGATCGGAAATGTAATTACCTACTGCGCCGAAAGTATCGAAAACCAGAATCCCGTTCTTAGTCTTAACATCAAAGGGTTTGAGTCAGGCGATGTAGGCACAATGCTCGACGTTGACTACAATATTGCCTGCCGTACAGGTTTGCAATGCGCTCCAATGGTTCATGAACGCCTCGGAACCGATAAAATCCACGGAACTGTCAGGATCAGCATCGGACCCTTCAATACCGAAGAACACATTGACGCTGCTATTGCCGCCATTGGTGAAATTGCTTCAATAAGAAGGTAAAGACCGGCAATTAATCCATTCTTTTTCTGATAGCCAAATACAAGTGTGTGACTTTTCAGAGGGTGAAAGTCCCTTATACGTCGGGGTATGACCTGAAAGTATTAGCTGCAAGGTGGTTTACTGTAAAGTATGCACTGAAGAAAGCGGGTCTGAAAAATCCGGCATTGACGAACAGAAACGATATATGAGGCGACCCAATTGCAGAGCAAGCGCGGCGCCGCCAACCAGCGAAAAACGTTTCATGTATTGTTCCCGCGACAGTTCCTTTAGAAGCCGGGCATGTCGGCGTCTGGATTATATGACCAAAACAGGTGTTTGGGAAAGGAGGCGATTTTCATCTGTCCGATTTATAACAAAGTTCAGCAAAACCGTTGATAATTCAATTCATTCCTGATAATTTTTATTACTTCCCGCTTCATACGCTGCGTTACCTATACTATTGAGGACGCTTTTGTTTTTATGTCTTAAGGTATTTCATATTCATTTTTTCACAAGTTCTGGTCATAATCCTGCTCCATCAACATGAAAGCGTAGTACAATGGCAAAAATGTCAGTTTTTGATCTGGTAATTTCCCGTAAGGCGCTGTTGACAAAACAAAGCCTTGCTCAATATTTGGATAGTGTTGCAATAGCAGATGCAAGCTTCTGAGTTTTCCCGATGCCCCGCTTTTGACTTCAACAGGGAAGATTTTATTATTCCTGACGATCAAATAATCTACTTCCGCAACGCTGCTTTTAGCTTCTCTTGACCAATAATATGGATTTTCTTTTCCGCATGAGATAAATTCCTGTCCGACAAATTGTTCTGCCAATGCTCCATTGAAAATGGAAAGCAGGTCGCTTTTTCCATATTCCCGACCTGACCGAAAATCGTTGAGGGAATGCATCAACCCAATGTCAACCAGCAACGCTTTGAATTTCTTTTCAGAAGCCGAAGCGTCAAAAGGCAGCGAAGCGGGAGAGGTCGCGCTTACTTTGTGAATTACCCTTGCAAGTTGCAAAAGGTCAAACGCTTTTTTATTGGTTGGTCCGGTGAATTCATCTGACAATTGAGTGTATTTGATTTGATTGCCAACATTCTTTGCCACGGCGCTGAGTGCATTATTCAGGGATCGTTTGTCGGCGAAAGGGGCATATTTTGAAAAATCCTGACGGTAAGCGGCAACAAGATCGGTTTGGATGTCGAACACATCAGCCATGCTGCCTGAATTGCGCCAAACCTCAACACATTCCGGCATTCCGCCAATGAACAGGTATTGGCGTAACGACTCAAGGATTTCAGAATGGATAGTTTCCGGCAATTTTTCCGGTTTGGAGCAAATCAGTTCTGCTGTCATTTCCTTTCCGGTTGCAAGTAAAAACTCATAGAAATTCATAGGAGCCATACTCATCAGATTCACGCTTCCTAAAGGGAAACAGATATCTTTCATGGCAAACATAAGCAGCGAACCTGCGGATATTACATGCAATTCGGGAAGACTTTCATAAAAATACCGCAGAGACATAATAGCCCTTGGCGCAGCCTGAATTTCATCAAAAAAAAGCAAGTCGCGACCTGGCGAAATTTTCGCGTTGAGGATGATCTCAAGTTCACTAAGAATCCGTGAAGGGTCAAGATTCCTCGTAAATATTCCATGCCATTCCGGATGTTTCTCCAAGTCAACAACGTGAATTTTCCCCTGAAAACCGGTTTTTCCAAACTGTGTAATTGAATAGGATTTACCAACCTGACGCGCTCCTCTTACAATCAGTGGTTTTCGGTTCCCGGAAGTTTTCCATTGCTCAAGTTTCTTCTGAAATATTCTGTCCATAATGGCAGGCATTTAGAAATACAAAGCAAATATAATACTAATCATTTAGAAATACAAGGTATAATGAATAATACTACATTCAAAACTGTAACCTGAAACCTTGAACCTGAAACCTGAAACCTTGAACCTTGAGTTTTCGCCCTTTCGTCAGTTCTCTACTTAGAAACTCGCTACCAGCTTCAAATTCACCATCCTCGGCGTAAGATAGTTTGGAACTGCGTATTGCTTCTCGTTAATGTCGGTAATCCAGAGATAGGAAACGGTATTGCTGATCTGCAATAAATTGAAAATGTCGAGAGAAAGCCAAACGTTATCGAAAACGCGTAACGGATTTTTTGCCGAAAACTTCGTTTGTGATCCTATCAGTTGTTTCGACAAACCAATATCCACCCGTCGGTATGGAGGGATGCGCAATACCTGCTCATTCCTTGGGGAATTGGGCGGACCAAACGGCAATCCGGATCCGTAGATCAATGTCAGGTTCATCTTCCATGATGGAAATCCGGGAATATAATCCTGGAAGAAAATGGCAAGGTTAAAACGTTGGTCGGTCGGGCGCGGAATCCATGAACCTTCATAGTATTCTTCGGTTTTCATAAGCGAAAGGCTTGCCCACGATTCAACTCCTTTTACAAACTCCCCATTTACCCTGAAATCAATCCCTGCGGCGTAACCATGCGAATCATTCGTGCCGTAATACCTTATTTTGAGATTGTCAATTTCATAAGGAATCAGGTTTTGGAGGTTTTTATAATACATCTCTGCCACAAGTTTAAAAGGGCGTCCCCATGCCTTAAAATAGTAATCGCTTCCGGCAACAATGTGAATAGCGGTCTGGGCTTTAAGGTTTGGAACAATATTTCCTCTCAAATCGGTCATCTCCCTGAAAGTGGGAGGTTGGGAATAATAGCCGCCTGAAATCCGAAATACCGTTTCATGTTTCCAATGTGGTTTAAACGAAATATTTGCGCGCGGATTAACGGAGAACTGATTGCTGTAATCATAGTAAATTGCCCTGATTCCCGCAGTGATTGCCACGTCGTTCGATTGATTTTTAAATGTCCATGTATCCTGGATAAATGCAGATATACGGTTTGTATTGATCGTATTATTGCTTTTGATTACGTTATAAAGGATAAGGTCGCTTTTCGGAGGATTCAGCGAGCCGATGGAATCCTGAGGATGAGGCAGCGAATATCCAGCCGAATCCTGCAATTCCCATTCCGACATGGAATATTTGAATTGATCCCGCTGATATTTCACGCCCCAAGCCATGCTGCTCTTGTCTTTTTCCCACGTCCCGCGGTGTTCGATATTGTAAACCGTACCATCGAGGTAGTTGCGGGCATGTTGCAGATAGGCTCCAACTCCCATCACTTCAGTAACAGTCCCTTGCCCGGAGCCCTGGAACACTTCAAGTCTTCCAAGCCAATATTCACCTGAAATGTCATAAGTTTCTGCTTCGTAGGTTTGAAATGCCGATCCGATTAGTTTCAACCTGATGTTATGAGCCGGACGGTAAGTAAGAGTTGCAGCCGTTAGCCAGTTCTGGTAGCTGTCCACCTCCTGACCGTCGAAATATATCTTTATTTTATACGCTTCATCGAGCGTTCCAAAACTCGTTTCGCGGGTTTCAGGAATAAGTTTATAGGAATTATTTGTAAAACTTCCAAGAACGGAGAGTTCCCACTTTTTATCAATTTCGTAGTTTAACATTCCCTGGATATCGAAGAACCGGGGTTTGTAATTTCCTTTTGTGTCGAGACCTTTCAACAGGTATGAATTTGTTTTATACCGGGCTCCGATAAGAAAAGAAAATTTCTTTGCAAAAACTCCTTCAAGATGGGCGGATGCGCCCAGCAAACTCACATCGAACGAACCGGCAAAAGATGTTGGTTTTTTATACCTGATGTCGAGAACCGACGACATTTTGTCGCCATATTTCGCATCAAAACCACCAGCCGAAAATGAGATTCCTGCAACGAGGTCGGGATTCAGAAAACTTTGCCCTTCCTGTTGTCCCGAACGGACAAGAAACGGACGATACACCTCAATATCATTGACAAATACAAGATTTTCGTCATAATTTCCGCCCCTGACGGAATACTGTGAACTCAATTCGTTACGCGATGAAACGCCGGGCATGGTTTTTATCAAATCTTCCACGCTGGCGTTGATGGTTGGGATGAATGTCAACACTTTGGGATCAAGCCTGCTGAATGTGTTGGTACGGAGCTGCTGGTCTTTTACCTCAATGGATCCCAATTGCGTTGACATCTGTTTTAATACCAGATGAATAATCTTTCGTTCATTTTCCTTAACTCTGATAGCAATTGAATCGGGTTCATAACCGATATAGGAAACCAGGATTATTAAATCCTTGTTGGCTGGGATGGAAAATTCAAAGCGCCCATCTTTGCCCGATGTTGTCCCTGTTGTAGTTCCTTTGATTGCCAGGTTGACAAACTGGAGCGGTTCATTGGCGCTGCTTTTTACCGAACCGGAGATTATTCCCTGCTGGGCAAAAAGGAATGGCGTAAATAAAAAAACGATGAGGATTGAGAGGAAAATATTTTTCAACGGAGATTCTATTTTAGACGTTCTTCCTTAGATTTAAACTTCCCGTCTTTCCAGGCTTTTATGAACTTAGCCCAGGCAAAGGGATTGAAAATATTGAAAGGTTGCTGCTGCCCCACGTAATACAATTTACTGGTTTGATTGTCAATATAATTCCGGTAATTCATTGAGGCGTCCATCGGGTATTCCTCAGCAAGCATGCGTATGTCGGCGGCGAGAAGGTTTTTGCGGGCAATCTCCAGGTCGTCATCCGGAATCTTTGTTTCAACAAATGCACGTTTGAAATCTTCCAGAGTGGGCCATGGAAAAATGTAGGCGACGGCGAGGGTAAGGGTATCTGCCGACATCAGTTGAATCAGTGAATACCGTTGTTTTGTTATTGTATCCGGGATTACAAATGAGGCAGGTTTGAACCCCAGCGCAGAAAACCCAATAGTATCGGTTTTGTGCGCGACAAATGAAAAATAACCGTTTACATCGCTGGTTGTTCCCCGACGGTTTTTCACATCAACAATTTTCACGTAAGGAACCGGATTGAGGCTGTCGGCAGTAATTGTTATGCCTGAAAACTGGACAAGGTTCTGATTGTCGGCTGGATTTTCAACTATCTGTGAAAAACCGTATTGCGTGGATATGATAAAGATAAAAATGCAGTACGGAATGATTTTCATTCGAAGTTGATTACATGTATCAGATTAAAACGTAAAACCCGGAAAATTATTTCCATGCGGAAGGGACAAAAAAAATGCTGTTACACCGTAACAGCATCTCACACCATGAAAAAAAACTTATTTAGTAAGGTATCCCTTTTCTCTTGCTTCCTTTATGCAGGTATAAACTCCCTTTTTTGTCATGTGACGAAGACCTTCAGCAGAAACCCTCAAGGTGATTTCGCGGTTTTCTTCTGTTACAAAAAATCTCTTTGTTTGAATGTTGGGACTAAACCAGCGTTTTGATTTCTTATTGGAATGAGAGACCTTATGTCCCTTTATTGCAATTTTTCCCGTTATTTCACAAATCCTTGCCATGACGATATTGATTTATATGGTATTTCAAAATGGAGTGCAAAAATACATATTTTATTTTACCCCACAAAAATAATTTCACTATTTCGCCGCCTCGCTACCTCGCTATCTCTTTTCTGATCATTGCCAGAGCCTGCAACGCCGCTCTGCGTATATTCCTTTCTCTGCTGTCGCCGAAAAGGAAGCTCTGCGCCTGAACGCCGTCGGGGGTGGCAATGGCAATCCAGACAGTTCCAACCGGTTTTGTTTCTGTTCCACCGGTTGGACCTGCAATACCTGAAGTGGCGATAGAATAATAGCTATTAAATTTAATTCGCGCTGAAGCAGCCATCTGTTCAACAACTTGTTTACTTACTGCGCCATTGGTGATAATTGATTCCTCAGTGATGTTAAGAAGGTTCATTTTAGCTTCATTGGAATAGGCAACAATTGAACCTTTGAAATAGTCGGAACTTCCGGGAATACTTGTAATCAGATGGGCGATGTATCCTCCTGTGCAACTTTCGGCGGTGCAAAGCGAAGCGCCTTTTTTTCTGAGTATCTTACCAATAACCAATTCAAGAGTATCATCATCCTCTCCGAAAATATATTCCGGAATTAATTGATAAAGCCGGTCAACCTCAGCGTCAACCTCGTTTCGGATTTGTTGCTCATCCGGGGCATTTCCTGTTAATCGCAACCGGACAATTCCCGGCTGTGGCAGATAAGCGAGCTTTATAAAAGGAGGCAGGGCTTTCTCCCACTCTTCGATTTGCGCGGCAAGGAACGATTCTCCAACGCCTTGCGTAAGTATTGTTTTGTGATATATAAACGGGGTTGAAAAAGTTTCTTTCAGCGCCGGAATAACCGAATCCGTCATCATCGCTTTCATTTCAAAAGGAACGCCGGGCATTGAAACAAAAATCGTTTTTCCCTCTCCGTGTCGCTCTTTTTCAAACCACATTCCGCGGGCTGTTCCAAGTTTATTTGGAATTTCCTTACACGATTCGGGCAATTCTGCCTGCTGTCGGTTGAGTTCAGTCACCTTGTAACCCCGCCTCGCGAATATGGCTTCAACATCATGGTAAGCGTCTTCACTGAAAATCAAATGCGTGTTGAAGTACTCACAAAGTGTTTGCTTGGTAATATCGTCAAGGGTTGGACCAATTCCACCAGAGATAAGGATGATTGGAGCGCGTTTTTCGGCTTCGGCAAGCGCGTTTAGAATATGGGCGCGCTCATCTCTGATTACGCTGACCTGTATCACGCTGAAACCCGACAAACTCAACTGTTCCGCCATCCAGGCGGCATTTGTATTGACGACCTGCCCGATGAGCAGTTCATCGCCGATATTGATAATTTCTACGTTCATTCTGCAAAACTAATAAAATCCGTCCGATTGAGTAATCATGGTTTCCGTTCGTTAAACAGAAATGGCATACTGATTTTTAGTAATTTTGCCGAAAAATACCACTATGCCCATACTCGCTGAACCCGACCTGATTATTAATAACGACGGAAGTGTATATCATTTATGTATGAAACCCGAAAACCTTGCGGAAACAGTAATAGTTGTTGGCGATCCGCAACGGGTACATGAAATCTCCGACCATTTTATCAATATTGAACATAAGGGATCGAACAGGGAATTTAACTCCTGCACCGGTTATTTCAACGGAAAACGACTTACAGCATTATCAACCGGGATCGGAACCGGGAATTGCGATATCGTGATGCATGAGCTTGACGCTCTTGCAAATTTCGATCTGAAAACACGGGTTCAGAATCCATTGCTGAAGTCTTTGAAAATTATCCGTGTTGGAACATCCGGATCAATTCAACCTGATGTGGCTGTAAATAGTTTTTGTTTGTCAACGCATGCCGTTGGTATAGATAACCTGCTTCACTTCTACCGCGATTCAGTTAATGTAATTGATCATGAACTTACCGAAGCTTTTGCAAAATATGCATCCTGGCCAAAAGATTTATCGAAACCCTATTTTATCAAGGGGGACGAGGAGTTGATAAATCTTTTTAAGTCTTCATGCGTAGCGGGAATCACCGTTACCTCGCCTGGTTTCTATGGTCCGCAGGGACGTTTTCTGAGGCTTCCGCTTACCGATCCCGACATGATCAAAAAGTTACAAGGCTTCAGGTTTAACGAACAGCGCATCGTCAATTTTGAAATGGAAACCTCAGCGCTATATGGGCTTGGCGCCTTGATGGGACATAAAATGGCTACCGTTTGTGTGCTAATTGCCAACCGGGCAACGGGGCAATATAATCAGGATCACAAACGGGTGATAAATGAGCTGATTGGGATGGTTTTGGACCGGTTAACCACATAAATGCCCAATCAAACACAACATACCACACTTTCCGCCCTGATCACAATGCTCGATGATCCTGATGATCGCGTAATTACCGTGATTTCCGATAATCTTATATCATTTGGGAAAGACGCCATTAAACCGCTGGAAACTGCGCTTGATAATTGTCTTGAAGAACAACAGGAAGCAAGAATCAGGGCAATCCTTGAAAAATTGTATCAGTCAGCTTTGTTTGCCGGTTTTTCAGATTGGCTCCACACAACTCCTGATGATTTATTCAAAGGGTTTTTTCTCGTCAGCCTTACCAAATACAGGAAAATTGATGAGTTTATGCTTTCCGCAATCATTGCAGGTATAAAAACTGAAGTCTGGTTTGATCTCCATGATGACTTTACTCCGCGAGAGAACATAAAAGTGATCAATAGAATTCTGTTTCAGGATTATCATTTTGAAGGGAACAAATTTGATATCGCCGCTCCTGATAATTTATATATGAACACTTTTCTGAATTCTAAAAAAGGTAGTCCTCTAACGCTTGGAATATTATTTTTGATTATCTGCCAAAAACTCGATCTTCCGGTTTACGGCGTTAATCTTCCACAGCACTTTATCCTTGCCTATCTTAAAGCTAAAGATATAGAAAATCCTGACGAGGGCGACGTTCTTTTTTACATCAACCCCTTTAATAATGGCGCAATTTTTGGTCGCCAGGAAATTGATCAGTTCATCGGGCAGATGAAAATCAAACCTCAAAAATCGTTTTATCAACCATGTTCCAATGCTGATGTTATTCGTCGACTAATCAACAACCTTATATTTTCTTATAAGAACCGTGGAATGGACGAAGATATTATTGAACTGGAAAACCTTCTTACAGCGTTCAAATGAAAAAGTTTCTATTCCCCGTATCCCTCATTTTTCTGGTTCTGCTTCTTTCAGGCTGGGGTTCAAAAGGTCATAAAAAAATTAGTCAGAATTTCGCGGTTTGCCTGCCTGCAAAAATGGGTTTTCTTAATCCCGGATGGACCAGTTTTGTTGCAAATCACGGATCCGACGCCGATTATCGCAAAGATCAGGATCCGAATGAGTCGCCGCGACATTTTATAGATATTGATAACTATCCTGAGTTTGTAATCAATGGATTAATTAACCATTCCTACGATTCAGTTGTTGCTGAGCATGGTTTATATTTTGTTACAGACCAGGGAATATTGCCCTGGGCTACGCTCCGAAGCTACGACTCGCTGAAGAGTTGTTTTCAACGCAGCGACTGGAATCGCGCATCCTTGTTTGCCGCAGATCTTGGTCATTACGTAGCCGACGGTCAGATGCCGCTGCACATTGCGAAAAATTATAATGGTCAACTTTCAGGTCAAACCGGAATTCACTCCCGGTATGAGACCAAACTGATTGAACGTTATGAAACCTCATTGGTTTATCCGGTTGATTCGGCGATTTATATTGCCAATGTTTCATCATACATCTTTAATTATCTTTATGCAAATTATAAGTTTGTCGACAGTATCCTGCTGGCTGATCTTTATGCTACACAAATAGCAGGCAGTGTATATTCCGACGCCTATTACCAGGCATTCTGGGAAAAAACCGGGAAATTTACCATCAACCTTATGCGGAACGGCTCAACTGCTCTCGCAAGTTTAATTTATACCGCCTGGATCGAAGCCGGAAGTCCGACGATTACTCCTTATTCCATTGATGAACCCGAATCTCCCGGCAAACTATTGATGCTTCCGGTTTATCCTAACCCTGCCTGCGACGTCGTATTTTTTCCTGTTGTAATTCCTTTTCCTCAATCGTTCTTCACGCTTGAAATTTACGATCTCTCCGGTAATCTTAAAGATACCATTATCAGGCAGTCAACATCCGAAGAAATTCAGAATATCGGGTTTAACTCCGATGGGCTGTCGCGCGGAACTTATCTGTGTGTTTTGAAATCAGGAAGTTCCCGCACAATCCGCAAGTTTGTTGTAACTCATTGATTTCTTTGCTTGTTTTTTGGAATGGAATCATCTTTGAGTCCTGTATAAGAAGCCTCAAATTCACAGGGAAAGAACCATAGGTATTTCATTTATTTTTATGCAAGCCTTGTGGTGCGCCAGATTTACGCAAATCATTCATGCTCTAAAAAAATGCGTTTTTCTATGCTTTCTTCTGAGGAATTCTGCGGGAAATTTTTTCCTGAACTTCATCATTCACATCATGCCAGGCTTTATAAAAAGAACTGAAAACGGGATCAGTTGCCAGGTCATTCATTCTCGAAGCAGGCTCCCATGGTTTATAATTTCCGGTAAAATGCAGCGCTTTGATGTCGGCAATGTTGATCTTTTTTTCTGAAAGGAATTCAGTCCATTTGCTAACGATCATGTTATACCCGAATGGAAGGATAAAGGCTTGCCCGTCAAAGAACAGGTTGAGTACCACCTGGTCGGTGTTGTGGGTGCGGATGTTTCTGAAAATGTTGATGTGGATAAGTTCTTTTAAGCCAATGTACGTTTTTTGATCCATGAATTTTTTACCGACCACGATAAAACCCGCATTGAAAGTTTTCATGAGTATAGTTGAAACATCAGTCGCATCAGTGTTCCACATTCGTTTGAACGATTTCCTGCTGCGGACTTTGCCGTCATGGCGGTTCGGTTGATCTGAACAGGCAAGCAACGGTTCAGGATGTGAAAGCGCTTCCGAAATATCCGCGGTGACCAGCATGTCGCTGTCGAAAAAGAGCATCCGGTCGTATTCGCCCAGGTTGAAGATTTCTATCGAATAAAACCGTCGGCGTTTCGCGATGAGTTCTGGCAAGGCATTGCAAAGATGTCCGATGCGCAATAGCAGATCTTCGCCGGGTTTATGAAATATCACATTTGGAAATATTGCAAAAAGCGCTTCCTGACACGGTTCAAGTCCGTCGGATATAATCACGATGTCGCCTGTAAACCAGGGATTGTGTTTCAGAAATGAATGAATCAGCGCCATAGTCCCCGGAACAAAATCGGGACTTGTAACTGTACACATACATAAACTCTCCTGCTTTACCGACATTTTCAAATTTCTTTGTGCGCCTTTGTGGATCCTTTGACGCCTTTGTGGTTATTTTTTAAACTTTTAGTCCAACGCCGTATGAGCGAAGTAAACCAAAATTCTACCCCCAACCGAAATCACGTCCCGTTAATTCATATAACTGCTGGTTAAAAGGTTTGAAATAGTCTGCCAGTTGCTCCCTTGTTTCCGCTTTCATTGGCGGATAATCTGAACTGTGATGTTCTTTTGTCAAGATGATTTCTGCCGGAGGAAGACCCAAAAAATTGAAAACTTCCTGAAAAGTTTGTCCGCTGTTTGAAAAATAATCTTCGCTGCGGATGATGAGTAGCTGCTCCCGGGGAAAATATTTAAGCCATTCCGAAAGCTGCTCCGCGTATCGGCTACGCGCTAAAAAAGAAAACCGGCGGAACATCAGATCCGAATGATTTTCATCGTTGAAAAATGCCTCTTTCCTGCCGGCAAGGATCTCCTGCTCCAACAGTATGCAGTGTTCAAACGATAAAGAAATCCTGCCCTTGCGCTTCATGTGATGGTACTGAGAGTAAGCGCGGCTTA
>JBAXRP010000068.1:0-18321 GCA_037131145.1 Bacteroidota bacterium | reverse complement strand
AGGGTTACGGCTGAAGTCTGCCAGGCTCCTATAGATCCATCCGGATTGAGGGCAGCGTAATAAATGGTATTGTATATCTGCGAACCATCTCGTCCTCCCATGACATATATCGTATTTGTTCCGATCACCACAGCAGGGTCACGCAAGGCTACCGGCAAAGGATTCAGAGCTGTCCAGCCCGTTACGCCACCTGCCTGGATTGTTGCTACATAAACAGTATTCACATAGTTCACGTTATTGAATCCTCCAACCATGTATGCATATTTGTCATTCCACGAAACAGTTTTGTGACCGGTGAGGGTTTGAGGAATAACAGTTGTTGTAAACCATGAGCCAACGTTGGTTGCGGCAAACTGAAGATAAACATTGTTACTTGATACAATAGCGTTGTTTAGGGCTCCCTTGAGGAAGTCGGCGTCGGTAGTTTGCGTGAAGTTAACCTGAGCCCGGATTCCTGCCGATCCCAACAAAAAAATGAAAAGTCCTGAAATCAGATACCTTCCGATACGGTCAGTTGTAATAAAGAGTAAAGATTTTTTCATGTTGTAAGGGTTTAAATTGGGGTTAAAAATAATATTTTGTTTACCTGTAATCGCGTTAAATAGTTCTTAATCTACAGTGAAAACAAAGATAAACAAATTTATATAGGAAACTAAAATTGGGATAATTCTTATTTTATACTAAAACCTGGAACTGTATTGAAAACTTCCAACTCAGACAGCAAAAGCTGACTGCAATTAGGCTTATATGAACTGCATTTTTTCAAATTTAGTCAAAAGCATGATCGCTCTGATATTTTTAAATCCTTTTTGGATTTTGCACCCAAGTTATCTGTCAAGAGGAAACTCTGCGATTAATTTTTATCGTTTTGGTATTTGGTAGGCGCCAAGATGTTAAAACAAGCGCTGGAATTCGCATTCTTTGCGTCTTCCCGGTAAAAAATACTTTTCTGGTCAGGCTCATATTTTAATATTTTTTTCTTCAATATATTTTTTACTTTTATAAGCCGAAAAAATATTAACTGTTAATCAGATAACAATGAATTATCAGATCCTCAAAATTAACATCTCCGACCGCATTGCGGTGGTTACTATCAGTCGTCCGGTTGCGTTGAACGCGCTCAATTCCAATTTTTTTATCGAAATGAATCATTTTCTCGACGACCTCGAACCTCGCGATGATGTGAAGGTTCTTGTGATAACCGGTGAAGGAAAATCATTTGTGGCTGGGGCAGACATTGCCGAAATGGTGAATATGAACTCCGTTGAGGGCAGCGCATTTTCAATCAACGGACAGCGTACTTTTGACCGACTTGAAAACTTACCCATTCCCGTTATCGCCGCCATAAACGGTTATGCGCTGGGTGGCGGGTGTGAACTGGCAATGGCTTGCGATTTCCGCATTGCCAGCAAACTGGCGAAATTTGGTCAGCCGGAAATGAATCTCGGTCTTATTCCAGGATATGCCGGAACACTCAGGTTGTCAAAACTTACCGGCATCGGAAACGCGCTTTATCTGATCCTGTCCGCCGATACTATTTCTGCAGAAGACGCCCTCCGCATCGGACTGGTACAGAAGGTTACTGAACCGGAATCATTACTTGAAGAGACCATGAAAATTGCCGCCCGAATCGCCGCTAATAGCTCCCAGTCTGTACCTGTAGCTAAAATGGTGATTCGAAAAGGGATTAACCTCGGTTTAAGTGAATCATCAGAATTTGTCGCCTCCGAATTCGGAAAACTCTTCGACCAACCCGCAACAAAAGAAGGAATGAAAGCATTCCTTGAGAAACGTAAACCAAACTGGCAGTGATAATGATGAATGTCGAAACTCCAGGTTCCCCGCTTTTTCAATGAAATACCAACGCTAAATACCCCAAAAAATGTCCTACGAAGAACGATTACAGCACGTTTCGGTCCTTGGCGCGGCCGGCAAAATGGGAAGCGGCATCCTGCTGCTTACTGTTATGGAAATGGCCGACATCAGCCTGAAACCAGAAAACAAAGGCAAAGCATTTGTCCTTAATGCCATTGACGTTTCCGACGAAGCCTTGTCGGGCGTTATGAAATACCTGAAAGCGCAGGTTCTCAAAATGGCTGAGAAAAAAGTTGTTGCTTTACGCAAATTGTATGCAGATTACGCCAACCTGATCGAAAACGAAGAGATCATAAACCAGTACGTTTTCGACGCGATCAGCCTCGTGAGAACCTCAACAAGACTCGAATCAGCCTTTGATTCACGAATGGTTTTTGAGGCTATTAAGGAGGATCCGGAACTGAAGATCGGCATCTTTTCAAAAATTTCCGCCAATAATCCAAATCAGCCATGGTTCTTTACAAATACATCGTCCATCCCCATTACAAAACTTGATGAAGGAGCCGGATTAAATGGCAGAATAATCGGCTTTCATTTCTATAATCCGCCCGCTGTTCAAAAACTGGTGGAGATCATCAAAGCTGAAAAAACTCTGCCGGAAGTGGAAACTTTTGCTCGTCAATATGCGAAAAACCTCAGAAAAGTTGTCGTGCCTTCATACGATAAGGCAGGTTTTATTGGCAACGGACATTTCATGCGCGACATTCTTCACGCAACGGCTGAAGTAGAGAGGCTTTCGGCGCAGATGTCATTTGTGGAAGCGGTGTATGCAATAAACAAAATTAGTCAGGATTGCCTTGTAAGACCAATGGGAATTTTTCAGTTGATTGACTACGTTGGCGTTGATGTTTGCAGCTTCATTATGTCGGTAATGAATCCTTATCTTCCCTCCGAAGATCTTCATAGCCCGCTTCTCGGCACACTTCTCTCACTTGGCGTCAAAGGTGGGCAGTATTCTGATGGTTCACAAAAAGATGGAATCCTGAAGTATGAAAAGGGAAAGCCAGTTGCCATCTTTGATATTGAAAAAAGGAATTATATTCCAATCGCTGAATTTCAGCCTGGAGTGGATACAAAACTGGGCGCTTTGCCAACTCCGCCTCCCTGGAAAACAGTCGTTGGCAGCAAAATCAAGGAGGAAATCCTTGCAGACTATTTCAATCAGATTAAAACCGCATCAGGTACAGGCGCGGAACTGACAAGAAATTATGCTGCCCGCTCGTGTGAAATAGGGCGTTTTCTCGTATCATCGGGAGTTGCCTTAAACGAAAATGATGTGAATACTGTTTTGCTTACAGGTTTTTTTCATGCTTATGGTCCTATTAACAATTATTTAGATTAGCATTATGAGAAGAAAAGTATATATGGTTGCCGGTTACAACACCATCGCGCTGGGTACTGGCAGAAAAGAGTTCAACCCCAAAAAGGAACGTCCGGGACTGGAAGAATATATAAAAGAATCCGGGCAGGGTACGTTGAAAAAAATTGGCGGAGCAAAGAATGTGGATGAATGTGTGATTGGAAACTTCATGGCGTCGCGTTTCAACAGGCAGGCAAATCTCGCCGCATTTTTCCCTTATATTGACGAAGGTTTGCGGTACAAACCAGCAGTTCGGGTTGAAGGCGCGTGCGCCACCGGCGGACTTGCCCTGATGACCGGAATCAAAAGCGTTCTTGCTGAAACTGCCGAGGTTGTTCTCGTGATTGGCGTTGAGGTGCAGAATACAGTAAAAGCTATCTATTGCGCCGACTACCTTGCAGGCGCAGGTTGGTTTAAAAACCGTAAGAACGGTCATGCCTATTTCTTTCCCGGACAGTTCAGCGACCGTGCCGGAGCCTATTTTGAAAAGTATGGCAGGGATAAAACCCGGCAGGCTTTTGCACGATGGTTCCGCAATGCCGTTGAAAATGCGCGGCTTTGTCCTACTGCCCAGGAATACCACAATACAACGAAAGATCTTGAAGAGTTAGCCATGATGGAACCAAACGGGAAATCATTTGTTGACAATCTGAACGTGTTTGATTGTTCAAAGGTTTCCGATGGAGCCTCAGCCATTGCCATTGTTTCGGAGGAAGGACTAAAACGTTGTGGTATTCCTTTAAGCGAAGCTGTTGAAGTTATTGGCTGGGGTCAGATAGAGGAGGACATTACTAAACCTCCGATTGACCCAACAGAACTTACAACAACAAAACAGGCTATAAAAATGGCGCTCGCTTCAGCCGGAATTACCCGCGATCAGATTGGCGCTGCCGAGATTCATGACTGCTTCACTGTTGCTGGGTTGATGTGCATGGAAGCTATAGGTTTTGCTGAAAAAGGCAAAGGAGCTGATTTCATTCTTGAAGGAAATACCGCGCGCAGCGGAAAGGTTCCTGTAAACACAACCGGCGGGTTGATTGGTTGGGGACACCCGACGGGTGGCACCGGCGTTCACCAGGCTGTTACAATTCTGGAACAGCTCACCGGCAAAGCAGGCGACGCCCAGATCACAATCAATCCCAACCGTCCTTATGGTCTTACTGTGAATATGGGCGGGGATGATAAATCGCTTGTTTCGATTGTCTATAAAAAGGGAAATTAATTGAAGGTTTTATAATATCTTAATGGTTTTTGAGATCGTTTCCGCTGAATTAGTTCCAACATAAACCACAAATTCTCCCGGTTCCCAAAACTTTTTCAGATCGGGATGATAAAAGGCAAGATTATCATGGGTGAGATTAAAAACGAGCGTTTTTGTTTCACCCTTTTTAATTAATACTTTTTGGAAACCCTTCAACTCCTTCACCGGACGCGTTATTGAACCAACTTTATCCTGAATGTAAAGTTGAACAACCTCCTCGCCGTCGCGGATTCCGGTATTGGCAACTTTAATGGTTATCTGGATTTTGTTTCCATCAACATTTGTTTCGAGAGCTGAGTAAGAAAATTTCGTATAACTCAATCCGTAGCCGAAAGGAAAAAGAGGATCGTTGGAAACATCGAGGTAACGGCTTACATACTTCGCATTCGGATCAGTTGTGCGGTATGGTCGCCCTGTACTTTTGGCATTGTAGAAAATCGGTATCTGACCTAAATTCTGCGGGAAAGTCATTGTTAATTTGCCTGATGGGTTCACCTCGCCCATTAAAACATCCGCAATTCCATTACCGGCTTCTGTTCCGCCAAACCAGGTTTCAAGGATTGCAGGCGCGAGGCTGTGAAGTTTCGTAATAGCGAGCGGACGTCCATTAAACAATACAACTGCCACAGGTTTCCCTGTTTTCATAATTTCCTCAGCAAGCTCATTCTGAACGCCCGGAAGATCAATAGAACTGCGACTTGACGCTTCGCCGCTCATCCAGCCATTTTCGCCCAACGCCAGAATGACAAAATCGGCTTTTTCTGCAAGTTTAACTGCCGCTGCAAATCCACTCCGGTTTTCATCGTTGGTATTACAACCTTGTTCGAAAATTACTTCAACTTTTCCTTTCAACTTGTTTTTCAACCCTTCAACCAGAGTGACACACTTTTCCCATTGACCTGCCGCAGACCAGTTTCCGAGCATATCTTTTTTTGAATCGCCAAGCGGACCAATAACGGCAATGGTTTTCACATCGGCAGGGATCGGCAGTGTTTGCTTGTCATTCTTCAATAGGACACAACTCTCAGATACCAGCTTCCTAGCGAACGCCAGGTTTTCAGTTGTCATAATCTCCTTTTCCTGACGCTCCTTATTACAATAACGATAAGGATCTTCAAACAATCCCAGTTTGGCTTTTGCCTCAAGAATTACACGCACGGCATTATCAATTGCCTCAATTGTCACTTTTTTCTCTTTCAGCAAATCCGAAAGATAATCAAGAAATGTACTTCCCTGCATATCCATATCAACGCCGGCATTAAGCGAAAGCATGGCTGCATCTTTGTTATCCCTTGCCACGCCATGATTTACCAACTCGTTAATGGAGGTATAATCTGTTACGACGAAGCCTTTGAAGCCCCAATCTTTTCGCAACAGATCGGTCAGAAGCCATTTATTTGAAGTGGATGGAATTCCGGCAATTTCGTTGAACGAAGTCATAACAGAACCAACTCCGGCGTCAATACATGCTTTATATGGCGGAAGATACCATTCATAAAGGGAAAGTTGCGACATATCAACTGTGTGATAATCTCTGCCGCTTTGAGCGGCTCCGTAAGCTGCAAAATGTTTTGCGCAGGCAAGGATTGTATTGTTGTCTTTTAGATTTAAACCCTGAAAACCCTTTACGCGGGCTTCTGCAATGCGGCAGCCGAGCCAGGTATCTTCTCCGGCGCCTTCGGCAACTCTACCCCAGCGGGGATCGCGGGCAATATCAACCATCGGGGCAAAAGTCCAGTTTATACCTTCGGCTGACGCCTCGCGGGCAGCAATCCGCTCCGATTGTTCAATAGCCGCCATATTCCAGCTACATGCCGAAGCCAGTGGGATCGGAAAGATAGTCCGGTGACCGTGAATCACATCATAGCCAAATATGAGAGGTATTTTCAGTCTGGATTTTTCCACGGCAAGTGTTTGTAATTCCCTGACATAATCAACAGTGTATGCGTTGAAAATTGCGCCAACTTTCCCCTCTTTAATCAAATTTTTATAATTACTGTTAAGGGTAGGACCAGTTACATCCCAATCGGAAGTAAACAATGATAATTGCCCAATTTTTTCATCGAGAGTCATTGTTTTCAGGAGGTTATCAATTTTGATTTTATCTGCGGGTGAAATTCCGCTATTGGTCGGAGTTTGCGATTTCAATGCCAAAGTTGCCATTGTGAATAGTAAGAAGATGATAATTCTGGTTTGGAAAATTTTCAACATAGCCTGCAATTTTTATGAATTGTTTTTATACTTGAATTGCCTCCGGCTTTAGCTGGAGGACTAAATCAAAATATCTCAATATGTAAATCCCAGCTTTGTCAATCCTGACTTTACATCAGGATTCGACATAAACAAACCCCAAAGCAACCCGCTGCGGTAATTCTCAATCATACAAACAATGGGACCCTGATCAATGGCAAGATAGGAATCTGCCCACCATCCTTCCGACGGGGCAAAGGCGTCATAAAAACCATATTCGCCCCACAGTCGGTCGCCGAGAGTGTAATAGAAAAACCTTATGGCATTCATGGATTGTTCGGGGGTGTATGCTATTGCTGAAACAGCGGCAGAGGGTGTGATAACTCCAAGATCATTAGATGGCGACTGCGCCTCATAACCCCACGGATTATCACTGGCAGTAAGTCCCCAGCAAACTTTACTATATCCGGGATAGCCTTTGGGATTTGTAAAACAATAGCTCCAGTTAATCAAAGATTGGTTTACATTCTGTTCCCAATAGTTTGCATATTGATCCTGAAGGTTCCTGGGATCCAATCCAAGAAAAGAATAATGGGTATAAAATAAAGGTCCGCCGTAAGGCTCGCCGAGAGGGAGCTTGTATCCGTAGTAACTGCTGCCATTAATTATTCCGCCGTTTCTTGCATATCCTTGTTGATACGCCGACGCCGATATCGGGTGAATGGTTGAGGTTGCCGCCACAATATAGGTGATAAGCGTTTCATTGTAACCCTGAATCTGCATATTCATAATCCAACCGAGATTTGGCGACCAGTGCCAGTACAATACATTCTGTCCTCGCGTAAACCAATCATATTCCACTGCATTGTTAAGAGAGTCTATTCTTTCGATAAGAATTTGTTCAGTTGGAACAGCCGGATCAAGGTATTGCCGCATGGTTATTAGTCCTTCAATCATGTAAGAGGTTTCAACCAGGTCGGCGCCATTATCGTTATCGCTAAAAGGGATTGTTTTTCCGGTACTTCCGTTGAGCCAATGAGGCCAGGCGCCATGATAACGATCACAGGTTTCAAGAAAATTCAGGATTTTAGCTAACCGTGTCAATCCCTCGTCACGGGTAATAAAACCTCTTTCAATTCCAACTATTAACGCCATTACCCCGAACCCGGAGCCGCCAATGGTAACGATATCGCCCGATGTATTCCGTTCCCGTGCAAGTCCGCACGATGGATGAGCAAAATCGTAAAAGTAACGGAAGGTCTTTTCCTGGACGAGAGTAAGAAGCTGGTCATCGGTAATGACCGGGAATTTTGGAGTTGAATCGATAGCGGTATAAAAATAGTTGGTAAATCCGTCGAAAGGAAATCCGTTTTTTGAAGTTAAATTCTTTGAAATATTCAAAAAACACTGAGAAAAAGGCTTTAATGGTTGCGTGTTTGAAACCGTTACTTTTCTATTGTTTTCTGAAAGTGAAAAACTCAAGGGCATTCCAGAAGACAAGGAAAAATACGAATTCAGTTTTGTCGGGTCCAGCGAATCTGAAAAGGTAATCTCGACGCTTACATTTTTCCAGTCAATATTCTTTGGTATTGTTGGTACTTGAAAGAGCTGGCTGTTAATAGTAATGATATCAATGCGAAGTTTTCCGGCAATAGTTATGAAAAGAAATTCAATTCCGGGGAAGGTTTCGCCAAGCGATCCTTTTAATCCAGAAGTAATCTGTAATTTATAGTTTGTAATGTGATCAAGCGGTTTTTGAGGAGTAAGTCTGACAGTTCTATTTTCATCTAAAACGATACAATTGCAGGAGATTCCTGTATTATCGGCTTTTTTTAAAATTATGCTACCGGTAACCGACGAAGGGTCGAGAATATTATTAAAGTAAATAGTAATTGAACTGTCAACTGCAATGTCTTTGGTGGTTTCCCCGGTTTTGAGCGTCACCGGACCTGCTTTGACCTGCGCGAGTTGAATTGTCCCTGTAGGCGTATCAGCCTGGTTTTTCTTACAGGCAGTGGAAAAAAGCAGGTTAAGCGCCAGAAATAGAGTCAGAAGAGGATATTGTTTCATAATGAAAGAAATTAGCAAACCGAACAAAAAAACTGAAGCCTCTAAGAAAAGAGGCTTCAATTTTTTTGATGTTAAGACGGTATTCATGGAGGAGAGCTCCAATTTTCCGCGTTAATAAATTACAATTAATATTTCATAATTTTCATTGAATATGGATTGCCTGATTTCGGATAGAATGTAACGAAATACAAGCCTACAGAAAGTTCTGATGTGTTGAAGGTGGTAATTCCGGTATGAATGTTTTCAATTCGCAGTACCTGCTGACCCATAGTTGAAGTAATGGAGGCTGATTTCAATTCAACTGTAGTGTTTACGATCAGGTTATTGTTAAATGGAACAGGGTAAACGGTGATTTGGTTTGCAAGAGGGTTTGCGCTGATACCGGCGGGGTATTTCTGTCCCCATTTGAAAACGGCAAAAGTAGTATCTCCCAATACTTTAACAGATCTATTTGGATCGCCGGTCCATTCGCCTGTATTCCATCCCATGCCACCGAAAAATTTAAACTGATATGTTCCGATAGAATCAAGGGTCATTGTAATAGTATAAATAGAGTCTGTAACCGGGAGCGCTGCTATCAATGCGTTAGCAGGGTTGGTTCCGGGTTCATTCCATACTCCGTAAATTCCTCCGAAATTTCCTACGTTTGAAACTGGTCCGGTTGTTAATCCTGAGCCTTTCATATCAACATTAAAGGTGACAACGGCAGGTTTAACGCCCCATTTGTAGGTAAGGGCAACATCGCCGGAAATTGTAACCTTACGGTTGGGATCGCCCGTCCATTCGCCGCCATTCCAGCCAGCGCCTTTAAACAGTTTAAACTGATAATTTCCAACCGGCAAAGTCAATGTGACAGAATAAATTGAATCGCCGTTGGAATCGGTAAGCTCATTGTTTGCATTTGTTCCCGGTTCATTCCAGGTTCCATAGACGCCGCCAAAATCGCCTGCAAAATAAACCTGTTGTCCTGCTGTGAGTCCGGAACGATGCATATCAACATTAAGAATTACCTGTGGTAACACCGGTGGGACAATAGGATTGGGATCATTGTTTAAAATGATATCGTCGAAAAACATGATCATATCCTCTGTTAGTGTGAGTGGATCTTCAAAGTCGGGCATGAAGGCGATAATAGGATATGGACCTGTTTTTGATGAGAAATCGAAAACCATGTCCTGCCATTCTCCAATAGAGGTTTGGGGTCCGGTGGAAGCAGCTTCGAGAGTGCCTGCGGCGCCATCCTGGATTTTGAATTTAATTGGGCTAATACGTGGTTTCCAAACTTTTACATGCATGTACTTGTTGGTTGTCACGTCAACGGCTGTCGGGGACCAGAATCCACCCCAGGGAACGCCATTTTTATCGCGATTAAACAATACAACCCAATTGCTGGTATTAATACCTGTGGGATCAGGGTTTGGAACTAAACCCATTGCGCTTGCATCAACAGCAGGATCGCCTAACATCAGGTTCAAGGGGATGATTTCATAATCTTCGATAACATATACAGGAGCGCTATTTGGCGTTGGGTCGTTGTTTACCATAATATCATCGAAAAAGATAACAATATCATTGGTAAGAGTAAGAGGGTCTTCAAAGTCGGGCATGAATGCTATTGTAGGATAAGTGCCGGTTTTTGAGGTAAAATCAAATACCATGTCTTCCCATGTGCCGATAGTGGTTTGAGGAGTCATTGAAGCAACTTCAAGAGTGCCTGCGGTTCCTCCTTCGAGTTTAAATTTTATAGGACTGATACGTGGTTTCCACACTTTTACGTGGACATACTTGTTAACCGATACGTCAACAACTGAAGCTAATGCCGACCAGAAGCCACCCCATGGAACTCCCTTTTTGCTGCGCAAAAACGTTACTACCCACTTACTTGTGTTGATTCCGGTGGGATCGGGGTTGGGTACCACAATCATCGAACTGTGGTCAGAGGAGTCTCCCAACATTAAATTCATCTTAATAACTTCGAAATCAGATACAACCTGCGCTTTCGAAAAGCCGACAATTGTCAGCAGCATAATGCTAATGAGTAGAATTTTTTTCATGATTTTAATTTTTTAGTTAGTACAATTATTAGATTCTCAAAGGTAATTATTTATTTTAGACAAGGACTGAAATATTTACCAAACGGCAAAATAACCATTATACAGAGAGGGTTAAGAAGCTCCTAAACCCTCTCTGCATATCAATTTGCAAAGAATTATGGTTTTTCAGATGAGTACATTAAATCTATTTCGGTTGCGGTTAAGGCGCGATGGAAAATTCTTATGTCATCCAACTGTCCGCCGAAATGGTTTGCTGTTGGAATCGCATAGCCACCCCAGGGTTGCGTTGCCCACAATGTACCCTGTCTTGATTTAATGAATCCGAAAGCGAGCCTGGGATAAACATCAGGCGGCATTCCATTCCATTTTAGCCCGGTAGCAAGATTTAATGTTGGATCTGCGAGGGTGAAATCTTCCGATTTCATTATTTCGCCGTTGATGTACATTGACGCTACCTTGGTTGTCCCGTTAAATACGAATACAACAGAAGCCCATTTATCTTTAATAATAGCAGCCATTCCTTCAGCCGGGGTAGGGGATAACAATTTACAAAAAGTACATGCTTTCCATCCCAGCGGATTATTGTTAAATAGTCCGTCGCCATTGAAAGTGAGGTCATGGCTGTTTGTTGCGGGCGCGCCGCAATCATAAGTTGCGCCCAGCTTACATTCAGCATAGCTGCCCTGTATTTCAAACTGAAAGCCATAGAAGGCTCCAAGCCCAACTACAAAATGGCCTTTGGGATTACCTGCGGCGTCAACATGACCAATTGAGTTTGTTTTCACCCAGAAACATAAAGAAAATTCTGCCGTATTTGTTAATTGGTCGGCATTGGGAATTTCGATAATGCTGGTAGTTCCGTCGAAAGTTGCAGCTTTTCCCGCAGTGGTTTTGTATGAAGGAGTATAGGTTATATTAATTAAACTGTCGGCGTTAAAAGTACCTACCTGGTCGTTGGCGTTATCTTCGAAATTCCAGTAGGCAACCTGACCGGTTGGAACAAATGTTCCAATAGTTGAAAAAGTGCGGAAAAAACTTGCAACTGACTCTCCGCTGGCGGCGGAAACTGCCGGGAACGTAAGTTTAAACAATGCTCCGTTGCCCAATTCCTCATTTGGAACGATGGTAATCTTGTTGCCGGATGTGGTTACTGTTAATGGAATGTTTTTCTTGTCCCAATCCCTTAAAAGTATGATGTTGTCGGACGTTATACCTGCGGCATTGACGTCAAGCGAAAAAGTGGCGACAATCGTTGGGTTTGAAGGTACATTATTTGCAGATGAAGCCCCGTTCAAATCAATAGATCCTCCATCCAGTTGGGCAACGAGCGAGGACAAAGTAAATGTTACCGTATCGGTTTTCTTTTTACAGCTCGCCACTCCTATCAGGAGAGCCACTGCGATAAACAATGAGCTAAATAAAACAACTTGCTTTTTCATTTTTTTTTAATTTGGGTTAAACAATATTTGGTTATTTGTATTATTCTTGAAAAATTACCATTTCGGGTTTTGAACAAGCGATCCTTCTGAGATATCAATTTCACTTTGCGGTATAGGGAGAAGTTCATGTTTTCCTGCAACAAACCCAAGCGAATCTAAAACCTGCGCAGCTCTTCCTGTCCTTACAAGATCCCAGAATCTCCATCCTTCCATTGCCAGTTCAAGACGCCTTTCGTTAAAAATAATATCTTTCAACTCAGCCTGGTTTGTAGTAGTGATATCGGGCAAAATAGTATTGTTTCCCTGTCGCGCACGTTGCCTGACCTTATTTAGGTAAACTAACGCTTCCGTTGGTTTATTATTTTCATTGAGCGCTTCAGCAGCCATCAAAAGTACGTCGGCATACCTTATTAATCTGCGATGATGTCCCCACTGGGTTATGGTATTATCGCCGGGAACCCAGACTTTCCGGTTGTAACATTGTATTTCTATAGTAACGCTATCGGTTCCGTTCCAGGCTTTGGTAATTTTTGGGGTTTGCCCATCGCCAATGATTAAAACTCCATCAATCGAATCGCCGAGGTTGATTACCGTTCCCTGATATCGAGGGTCGCCCGGTGTATAAGAATTCCGCAGATCAACTGATGGGCGGTTGAATCCCCAGCCCCGGTTTGGAGTTCCCCTCACGCCCTGGGTATTGGCGTACTGGTTTCCCCCGCCTGAGGTATTTTCAGACTGGATAGCTCCAACCTCAAAAACCGATTCCGTACCGTTATTGCCATTCACCCCATTGGCGTCAATAAATTTGGCTTCCAGTCCATATTCATTTGTATTGATAACATCCATGGCATATTTTTCTGCATTGATAAAATCATTCCTGAACAGATAGACGCGAGCCAGCAATGCCTGAGCGGCTCCTTTGGTTGCCCTTCCGAGATCAACGCCCTGATAACCTGATTTCAGGGGTAAGTTATCCGCTGCAAAATTCAAATCCCCGATGATCAGGGCATAGACGTCGTCCTCAGAAGCCCGCGGTAATTTCAATGGTGGTTCTGTTGTGGTGACAAGCGGAACGCCTCCCCATGAGCGCACAAAGTCGAAGTAGATCAACCCGCGGATAAATCTTGCTTCGGCAATATACCTTGTTTTTAAATTTTCATCCATGACGATTGCAGGAATCTTTTCAATAACCACATTTGCTCTTTTCACGCCGACATATAAAGCGTTCCAGTAACTGCCGAGACCATCCTGCGTAGGCGTATGCGTAAAGGAATCATAAGGACCTACCGAGGTGGCTGCATCGCCGGGATTGCTGCCTTTGCGGGCGTCATCCGACATGATATCGAAGATTGGAAATCCTCCTGCGTTATACGACCAATCCCTGAGAGCTTCATAAGTGGCGTTGGTTGCCAGCAAGGCGTCGGATGCTGATACAGGAAATAATTGTTGAGTAAGCGTTCCCTGAAGATCTTTTTCAAGAAATTTCTTGCATCCGGCAAAAGAAAAAGCTACAATAACGACAATGATGAGGATATATAATTTTTTTTGCGTTCTCATATCTATTAGAAGTTTAAATTGATACCTATTGAATAAACAGCAGTAATGGGGTAAGCTCCATAATCAATACCCGCAGATAAAACATCGTCGCTACCAATTTCAGGGGTATAGCCTGTAAATTTTGTAAATGTATAAAGGTTGTCTGCTTTAATGTACAATCTTATTTTTTGCATAAATATTTTAGCGCTCCAGGCGGCAGGCATCGAATAGCCCAATATTACATTTCGTATTCTCAGGAAAGAACCATCCTGAATATAGTGATCCGATGGAGTGTAGTTGTAACCTCCAAAGGATGGGCGGGGTTCGGTGGAACTGGTACCATCCCCACTCCAGTAATTGAGGACGTGACTTTCAAAATTATAGGGATCAGGTCTGATCACCTCCTTTGCGTTGAAGATTTTATTGCCTGTCTGTCCCTGAATGTTGACAGACAAATCAACCCCATAGATTTCAAAACCAAAGTTGAAACCAAAAATGAATTTTGGGATTGGGGAGCCAATTAATGTTCTGTCCCTGCCATCAATTTTCCCATCGCCATTTATATCAACAAATCTCAGATCGCCCACGCCGGCAAGTCCGTCGTGAGGGTACGCATCCAATTCAGCCTGGTTTTGAAAGACGCCATCGGTTTGATATCCGTAGAATGACCCTATCGGTAATCCAACAATACTGCGGGTAACCGGGACATTGTTAACGTAACTGCCGTACAGCGCATCATCAACGCCGCTGATTCCGCCAATTTTCAGAACTTCATTATGTATGGTGGTTCCGAGAACGCCGATATTATATTTGAATTTCCCAACCTGATCGCGCCAGCCGAGGTTGAACTCAAACCCTCTGTTCACGGCGGAAGCGGCATTGAACCTCACCTTGGCGCCTGTGCCATTTCCAAAGTATCCGGGAACAGATAATAAAATAAGAATATCATCAGTTTGTTTGTTGTAATAATCAAATTCAGCGGTAAACCGGTTGTCGAATAAACCAAATTCAAGTCCGACGTCGGTTTGCGTTGTAACTTCCCATTTCAAATTTGGATTGCCATTAATTCCAAAAGAGGCGCCTGTGTTTGGATCGCCTTTGGTTCCAAAGATGGTAAGAATGTTAGATTCCACCCGCGCAAAGCGGTCCCAGTAGGGAATTTTATCATTTCCGAGTTTTCCCCAACTTGCTCTTACTTTCAATTTGCTCAGCCAGGAAATATTTTGCATAAATTTTTCCTGCGAAACATTCCAACCCAATGCAAAGGAGGGGAAGTTTGCATACCGGTTATTTTGAGCAAATTTGGATGACCCGTCGCTTCTGAAAGTAGCTGTAAGGATGTATTTTTTATTGAAAACGTAATTTACGCGGAACAGGAACGAGATCATTGAATAATACTGGTTCATATCAACCGCTTCGTTAATGTCGCTGATGTTGTTTACGTGATTGGTTGGGTCGTATATATAGGAGGGTTGGATATACCAGAAACTTGATCCGTCGCGTATAAGGTTGGCGCCAGCAAGGTTGAACCCGTCGGAAGTTGTATTTTGCATGGTGTAACCCGCAATAGCGTCTATTGAATGTTTACCAAAATCCTTTTTAAAATTCAGCGTATTTTCCCACAGCCAGGTAAAATTATAATTATTGTTTTTACTAAGACGACTCAGGAGGTTTTGCTGCATCGAGATTGTTCCTTCAGGATTATAAACAGTATAGGCAGGTGTGAAGTTTTCCGATTTATTATACCCGGCGTCAATGCCAAAACTGGTTTTGAAAGTAAAGGCTTTAAGAAAATTGACTTCGCCGTATATATTTCCAACTCCCCTTATTCCCTTATTGAAGTTATTTGAGTATGCCAGATCTGCCAGAGGATTTCCTACACCGGGAACTGCCGCAAAACTGCCATCAGGATAATATGGAACAAGCGTAGGCCAGGCTCTGTATGCAGCCCAGGTTACTCCTGGTGAAACCTGCTGGCTGTATGGCGCCAGCGTTATGTTATTCCCAAGTTTTACATACCGCGACAAATTATAAATATTGTTTATTTTCAGGGTGATACGCTCATAACTCGATTTTTCAATTATGCCTCCCTGCTTGAAATAACCTCCGCTGATATAATATTGCATATTTTTGGATGAACCTGAAGCCGACAACTGAAAATCATAAACCGGAGCAGTTTGAAAAATCAAATCCTGCCAATCTGTGTTTGGAACTGCGTCAACATTGTTGTAATAGCCCGGTTTGATTACATTTCTTACAATGGCGAAGTCCCGTCCGCTAAGCAAATCAATTTTTTTACCCAACTTCTGCATCCCGATTTCTCCTGAAAAATTGAAGACAGTTTTCTCCTCTTTGGCGCTGCCAATCTTGGTTGTCACCATAATAACACCGTTGGCGCCGCGCGAGCCATAAATTGCCGAGGCAGAAGCATCCTTTAGTACCTCCATGGATGTAATGTCGGCGCTGTTCAGAAACGAAATATCGTTCACAATAACGCCGTCAACCACATAGATCGGACTTGAGTTTCCGAAAGTCCCAACCCCCCTGATTCTTACTGCGGCGCCTGCGCCAGGTTCGCCGGAAACAGTTGTCACCTGTACGCCGGTCACATTTCCCTGAAGGCTTTGGACAGGATTGAATGATGTAATTTTTGTAATGTCTTCCGATTTAACGCTTCCAACGGAACCTGACAGATCGCTTTTTCTCACCGTTCCATAACCGATCACAACCAATTCGTCGAGGGTTGTTTTTTTAGGTTCGAGTTGCACATCTACAACGGTTTGTTTCCCCAGCTCAATCGTTTTGGTATTGTAACCAACATAAGAAAAAACCAGCTCCGCTTTGTCCGTTTTTACGGTAATGGAATACATTCCATTGATATCGGTTACAGCGCCGGCGGTAGCGCCTTTGATGAGAATAGTGGCGCCAGGAAGCGTTTCTTTGGTGTCGCTTGCAGTGACTACTCCGGTTATTGTTCTAACCTGAGCAAAAGAAACCAAACCAAAACCCATTATGAAACAGAGAGATAAAACAACCCTGATGCTTCTGGAAAAACTCTTACACGAGATAAATTCTTGCATAACCTGAATTTTTGGTGAAAAATAAATGCTAAAAGTACTAAAAAAGTTTGGTGTGGAAATTTATATTATCGTTAGAAAAGTTTTAACATGAACCCACTCCGAAAAGCCAAAAAAATCAATGAAATGGTATTTGTCATATCTTCCTTAATTTCACCCCCCTAAATCCCTCACCAAAAAGGGAGGGACTTTAGCTCCCCCTTCCATTCTTGGGGAAGGGGACCGGGGGGAAGAGGTCGAGGGGTCAAAAATCCACCACCAAAGTCTGTATCGAATGTGGTAAACTAATTGTTTCAGCAGCCTGTCCATGTATCCATAAACGATATGGAATTTTATCTTCACTTTGATTCATTACTATAACCGCGATTTTTCCATCGGTATTCAGAAAAGCGGTTGTAAGTAACTGTCCGCGACTTGCCGCGCTGATGATTCTTTTAGCGCCGGGGCGGATAAATTTCGAGAAATGGCCTATATAGTAAAATGAGCTCAGATAATACAACTCGCCGGTTTTAGTATTTGCATGAAGCGGCGCAAAGCACAAATTCTGAACATGATTCGGACCGCCGGTTTCATCGAGCAAGATGTTCCAATCTGTCCAGCCAACAGCGCCGTTGTTGAAATCATTGATCATATTCCGCCCATAAATTTCTCCCCATTTCCATTCGTTCATTTTACTGAAAGTGAAACTTTCGGCGCAGCCTTCGGTAAAAATAAGCGCCTTTTCGGGATACGATTCAGCAACACGTTTAACATTGTCGAAGATATTCCCTCCGCCTGTCCAGGTTTCATACCAATGAAATCCAATGCCCCAGACGTATTTTGCAGCTTCAGGATCATCAAGAATTGTGCTGGCGCGCTGATAGATCAGATCGCGGTTGTGATCCCAGGCTATAAGTTTTTTTTCGCTCATTCCAGCTTTCTTCAGAGTGGGTCCGAGGAAATTCTTAATAAAATCTCTTTCATCTTCCGCAGTAAAAATACAGGATTCCCACTTTTGTTTTGCCATCGGTTCATTCTGAACGCTGATTCCCCACACCGGGACGCCCTCCGCCTGATAAGCGCTGATAAACTTGACAAAATAATTTGCCCAGCTTTGGTAAAAAGCCGGTTTCAGTTTTCCACCCTGCAACATATTATTATTATCCTTCATCCATGCCGGGGGGCTCCAGGGACTTGCATACAAAGTAAGTTTACCGCCTGCCGCTGCAATAGCCTGTTTGATGAATGGTATCCGGAATTCCTTGTCGTGGGCAATGGAGAATGATTTCAAATCGGCGTCATTTTCATCAACATAAGTATAGCTGCCGCTGGAAAAATCGCAACTGTGGATGTTGGTTCGGGCAAGCGTATAGCCAATTCCCTTTTGCGGATCAAAATAGTTTTGCAGAATTTCCTGCTGCTTATCTTTTGGCATTTTCGCAAAAGTTTCCGCTGAAGCGTCGGTTAAAGCTGCGCCAAT
>JBAXRP010000067.1:0-18344 GCA_037131145.1 Bacteroidota bacterium | reverse complement strand
TTCGGGATTCTGGTGCAACGCCAATCTTTTCAATCTATAATCATGTCATCCCTTCGGGATTGGTAACAAATCACCTTGTTATACTGTCGAAATTTTTGCAAACCCCGAAGGGGTGAAATGATTATAGAAAGAATAGAAAAACCCGTTTTAAACCCCGAATGGGTGAAATTATTCTTCATAATACCTGCTGTATCCAAACTTATTTATACACTGACCAAAGCTGATAAGCAGTGTCAAAAATTCCATGTCCCAAATTCCAAAGGAAAAACAAAAAGAGCAGAGGGTAAAACCATTTCTCTATTTCACTATTTCGTCATTTAGCCATGCCGCCATTTTTTCAGCAGCCATTCCCCTGTGGCTTATCCCATTTTTCAACCAGGCGGGCATCTCGGCAAAGGTTTGTTTGTGTCCGTCGGGTACAAACACCGGATCATACCCGAAGCCATCTTTTCCTCTTCTAACATCGATAACAGCGCCATTGATTCTGCCTTCAAAAAAGTACTCATTTCCTTCCATAATCATACATATCACGCAACGGAAGCAGGCTTTACGATTTTCGCTTCCCTGAAGTTCCAGCAAAATCTTGTCAACATTATCATCAAAGCTGCATCCTTCACCGGCATAGCGCGCTGAATAAACGCCGGGACGCCCTTGCAGCGCCTCTATTTCCAACCCGGTATCATCGGCGAAGCAGTTCATGCCTGTCTTTTCATAAATGAACCTGGCTTTCTGCGCTGCATTTCCTTCAATCGTATCCTGCGTTTCAGGAATATCTTCATTGATATTCACATCTCTCAAACTTAAAATTTGAACATCCTTACCCATGATTTCCCGGATTTCCCGAAGTTTGTGGGGGTTGTTGGTAGCGAAAAGTAAAATATTCATGGTGAAATTGTGAAATTGTGAAATTGTGAAAACTGTTTTTTAGCCTTTTCCCCCGAAGTCTGCCGTAGGTTGAGGCGCTCTCGTATATGGCGCTGCCTCCTGGTTTGAAAAATCACCTTTCATATATTTGAAATACCCGGTAATGGCAATCATGGCAGCATTGTCGGTGGAATAATGCAGCGGCGGTATAAAAATATTCCATCCATGCTTATTCTGCGCATCTTCCAACGCTTTCCGCAAGCCCGAATTGGCGGAAACTCCGCCTGCAATAGCTACATCAGGCTGCTTCATTCCAGGAAAGCGTCTTTTTAATTCAATTACAGCCAGCGAAATTTTCGCGATAAGAATATCAATAATTGCTTTCTGGATTGACGCACACAGATCGTTTAGATTGTTTTCGATAAAGCCCGAATCTTTCTTTAGTTCATCCCTCAGAAAATAGAGAATCGAGGTCTTTAGCCCGCTAAAACTGAAATCAAGTCCGGGAATATTGGGCTTGGAAAACGAAAACCGTAATGGATTACCAACCTGAGCCAGCTTGTCAACTATCGGACCGCCGGGGTATGGAAGTCCCATTATTTTAGCCGACTTATCGAAAGCCTCACCCGCTGCATCATCAATGGTTTGTCCGATGATCTCCATGTCGAAGTAATCTCTGATCAGGACAATTTGTGTGTGCCCGCCTGAAACTGTTAAACAGATGAAAGGAAACGAGGGAACCGGGTTGTTGTGGTTGGTGTTTCTGATGAAATGAGATAATATGTGGGCTTGTAAATGGTCAACCTCAATAATCGGAATTTCCAATCCCAGAGCAAAAGCTTTGGCAAAAGAGCTGCCAACCAGCAGTGAACCGAGCAATCCTGGTCCGCGAGTGAAAGCAATAGCTGAGAGCTGTTTTTTATCTATATTTGCTCTCTGTATGGCAGTTTCAATTACAGGAATCATGTTTTGCTGATGAGCGCGGGAAGCGAGTTCAGGAACAACGCCTCCGAAATTCCGGTGGACTTCCTGATTTGCTGTGACATTGGACAGGATGACGTCGTTATTAATTATGGCTGCCGAAGTATCGTCGCAGGATGATTCAATGCCGAGAATATAGGTTTGCATCATATAAAAAAAAAGGATAAAAACTGTCTCAAAAATACTGCTTTATTCGCTCACGGTGTTATTAACCTTGTTAATCACCCTCTATTTGATTTTCAGGAGCCAGACGATGCAGACGTTGATGGTTCGGCTTGCTGCCGATTATTTTTCCAAAGAACTTAAAACAGAGATAAAGATTTATGGATTTGACATCTCTTTGCGTAACGGGCTTGTTATTGAAGGTATTTCAGCGCTCGATTTGCATCGTGAAACCCTTTTCTCCGCCAAACGACTCAGCGTCAGTCCGGGTTACTTCAGTTGGAAAAAGAGAAAACTGAACATCAGCCAGGTTGTTATTGATCAGGGAAAATTTCAGTTGCTTACGCACAAGGGCGACAGCTCTCTCAACCTACAGTTAATCATTGACCATTTTGCCTCCACCGATACTACTCAACCGGATACAACTTCTTCCAAACCCTGGGATTTAACTGTTTCTTCTGTAATCCTCGCGAATATGCACTTCAGGATGCACGATGAAAATGCCGAACCGGTTTTATCGGGAATGGATTTTACCAATCTCGACGTTAGCGGTATCAACCTTGAATTAAGCGACATTTCGTTCGATGAAATCAGCATTCACGCTACTATTAACCATCTTTCGGCAAAGGAGCGGTGTGGAATCGTATTGCGGAACCTTAGCGGTTCATTCCAGGTTGGCGCGCGTTTTCTCAAGGCGCATAACCTTAAAATTCTGACTGACCATTCCGACCTCTCCTTGAGTTTTGATTTCCTTTACAATGAGTGGAGCGCCTATAACGATTTTCTAAATGCCGTGATCATCAGGGCTAAAATTGATTCTTCATATCTCGACATACAGGATATCGGCTATTTCGCGCCCGATCTTGCGGTAATGAAAGACAGGATTGCAATTTCCGGCGACATACGCGGATCTGTAAGTAATTTCAAGGCGCGAAACCTGAAACTTGCTTTCGGGAAAAGCACAATGTTTTGGGGAAATCTCAACGCGCTTGGTTTGCCCGATCTGGAGGAAACGTTTGTTGATCTTAATATAAAAAAACTGACTGCAAACTGTTCCGACCTCGAAGCATTTCTCCTGCCTGGCGATACGCGTCGTCTTACTTTACCAGAATTTCTCATGAATGCAGGCGTGGTGAACCTCACGGGAAAATTTACAGGCTTCTACAATGATTTTGTCGCCAATGCCAAACTTAATTCAGCCCTTGGCAAAATAAGCGCCGACCTTTCGCTCATTCGGCAAAAAGGCAGTAAAACGCTTGGTTACAAAGGGCGTCTGGATGTTCAATCGCTGGAGTTAGGAAAACTTACAGATAATCAAAATCTTTTGGGAAGAATTACGTGCCAGGTAGATCTGAACGGCAATGGATTTTCACTAAATGACGCCGATCTGAAAATGAATCTTCGCATTGATTCGGTTTATCTCAACCAATACAACTACTCAGGTTTAAGCCTTTCAGGCGTTCTTTCTGAAAAAAAGTTTAATGGCAATTTCAACGTTGACGATCCCAATATTCGTTTTGATTTTAATGGATTAATAGATATGACCGACTCGCTGCCCTACTTTGATTTTTCTGCAAAAGTACATCATGCCAGTCTTTTCAAATTAAATCTGTTAAAAAGAGATACGCTTACGAATCTTTCAACGTCAGTGAAAGTTAATATCAAAGGGAATGATCTCGACAATCTTGATGGATTTGTAAAGGTTAAAAATACAACCTATTCCGAAGGGAAAAAAGTGATTACAATGGATGAGATTTCATTGCTCACACGGCAGGATACTGCATCGGGTAAAAGCTACCATCTTCAATCGGATTTTGTTGACGCCGATATTACAGGTAATTTTTCATTTTCCGCGCTGATTCCTTCGCTGAGTACATTTATTCAGAATTATCTCGCCTCTTTTAGTCTCAACGATTCACTGGTCGCACAACAGGGTTTTCAGAATAATCAGGAAATGAACTACAGTATCCGGTTTAAAAAATCGGATGAGGTTACATCAGTATTTCTGCCTTTTCTGCGAATTTCACCAAATTCTGTAATTCATGGCAATTATGATGACAGTAAGGATGCGCTTGTGATAAAAGGCGAATCTTCGTCGGTTTTTATCAATAACATCGAACTGGAAAACTGGTATCTCGAAGCGGAAACCAAAAGGGATAACCTGTCGGTTACATCAGGCGCTTCGAGAGTTTATATAGTCAAGGCGTCAAAAACCGATTCCTTTGAAATCCGGCTGGATTCACTGTTGCTGATTTCTGATATAAGGCACGACAGCATTATTTACAATATCAATTGGTCGGGAAAATCAAAGCCGAGTGTTGTGGGCGGTTTTGTAAGCTTTTATAACAATCCGGCGATAGAATTGAAATTCAATGATTTTGATGTTTCTCTTGACGATAAATACTGGAATATTGATCCTGCAAACAGGGTGATCATTGATTCCTCCATGATTAATATTTCAAAGCTGATATTCCATTCGGGAGATCAATACCTTAAAATCAACGGCGCCATTTCCGAACAAGATTCAGATACTCTTAACCTCGATTTAAACAAAATTGATGTTTCAAAGGTTGACCGGTTGCTTGGGCAAAATGCGGTTGATATTGATGGTATCCTGCAAGGTAATGTCAAGTTAACTGGCATTTATCGTAACCTGTCAGTTTTTTCCGACCTACGGATCAATAAATTCAAATTCAACAAAGAGCTATTGGGCGACGCCACCTTCAAAGTAAATTTTGATAACGAAGCCTCCAGATTCAATATTCTTTCGAACATTATCTATACTGGAAATGTTGGCGTTAACATTCCTTTTTCGCTTCAGGGGAGCCTGATTCTAAATAAAAAGAACCCAACCTTCGATTTTGATCTTTCTCTGAAAAATCTTAACCTGAAAATATTTGGACCTTTTGTGAAGGATTTTATGTCGGGCGTTACAGGACAGGCGTCGGGTAATGTGAAAATTCAGGGAAATTCAGCTAAACCTGTTATTACCGGTCAACTCCAACTGATGAGAACTGAGTTTAAGATCAACTACCTGAATGTTCCTTATTCCTTTGCCGATGTAGTAACCATAGATACCAATGCTTTTATCTTCAACAATATCACTCTGTTTGATTCCCTTGGGCATAAATCGGTGTTAAACGGCAGGATAACCCATAAAAATTTCAATAACCTGGCGCTTGATCTTCATATTGATATGGATGATTTTTCAGCATTCAGCAGTACCCGCGCACAAAACAGCATCTTTTTCGGCAAAGCCCGCGCCAGCGGTACAGCCTCCATTACCGGACCTGTAAACAATATCCTGATAAGCGTTAAAGCCACTAATGGAGGAAAAACGCAAATCACTATTCCAATTGACCTTACGCGCTCGGTAGGACAAGCCGACTATATCATTTTTGTAGAGCCGGTGGTTGATTCAATCGTAAAGCCTGTGGTTAAACCGGTAATAAATACAATGGGTCTCGGATTGGATTTGGCTCTCAGGGTAAATGAGGACGCCGAAGTTGAGGTTTATTTTCCGGGACAACTCGGCAACCTCACAGCTTCGGGCAACGGAAACCTGCTGATGACAATGACGCCAACCACTCCCTTTACTTTGTCGGGCAACTATAAACTTTCAAAAGGCTTTTTTCTTTTTCAGCTTAAGAACTATGTGCGCCTGCCAATGTCGCTTATTGAAGGAAGTTCTATCAGTTGGGTGGGCGACCCAACCGACGCAAATATTTCAATCAGCGCCGTTTACAAAACAAAGGCGCCGCTAAAGGGTATTACAACTGAACCTTCGCTTGAAGGGACTCGCATCCCGGTTGATTGTATCATCAGGTTAAAAGGAAAACTGATGAATCCTGAAATCTCATTTGGCATTAAACTTCCCAATGTTGAGGAAAATATAAAAAACCAGGTTTTTGCGGCTATTGACACCAACAATGCTGTGGTTATGGCAGACCAGATTATTTATCTGCTGGCGGTAAGTCAGTTTAAACCCGTTGTTGGCGTTTCCTCAAATGTGGATATGAGCGGAACTGCAATATCGCTTGTGACAAACCAACTGAACAGCATGATCTCACAGATTTCATCAAATGTTAGCGTCAACATGAATTATCAACCTGGATCGGCTACAACCTCGCAGGAGTTTGATGTTGGCATCTCGACGCAACTTTTTAATAACCGGCTGCTTATTGACGGCACATTTGGTATGAATACCACAAGCGCCACTACTGAACAGAAAACCAGCACAATCGTCGGGGATATCAACATTGAGTATATTCTTACGAAAAACCGCCGTTGGCGAGCCAGGGCGTTCAACCGGACAAATACCACAAGTGTTTTATATAATAACTCCCCATATACGCAGGGGATCGGTATAAAATACCAAAGAGATTTTTCAAACTTTGGCGAATTATTCAAATCCCAGAAAAGCAAATGACGTCTTTTACTGTCTATCGCTCCTCGGCAGGTTCAGGAAAAACCTTTACACTCGTTAAAGAATACCTGAAAATTCTGTTGGAAAATCCGGCTGATTTCAGGCATATCCTTGCAATTACCTTCACCAATAAGGCAGCCAATGAGATGAAGGAGCGGACTTTGAAGGCTTTGAAAGAACTCTCTGTTGCCGATCAATCGGCAAATACGAAATCAGGTTCTCCTCTTTTACCAATGCTTATGCAGGAATCAGGGCTGGGGCAAACGGAAATTGCCGCGAAATCGAGGCAGGCGCTTGAAATGATCCTTCACCACTATTCCGATTTTTCTATTGGAACCATTGATAGTTTCTCTAATAAACTCATCAGAACTTTCGCTCACGATTTCAGGTTGCCCGTAAACTTCAACGTGGAACTCGAAACAGATGAATTGCTCTCAACAGCCGTGGATCTTCTGCTCGAACGTGTTGGCGAAGATAATGATTTGACTAACCTTTTAGTTGGCTTCATTGAATCCCGCCTTGATGAGGAGAAAGGCTGGAACATCGCTGAAATTCTCAGTTCGTTTGCGAAAAATCTGCTCAATGAGGAGGGACAGATCAGAATTGACAGTCTTAGAAAAGTTTCGATACAACAATTTCACAAAATTTCAGCGGAGCTGACGCAGCAAATCAGGACTTTTGAGCGCCAGATCAGAGAAATCGCAGATCAGGCTACAAACCTGATTAAAAACAGAAACATCCCTGTCGCGGCATTCTACCAGGCAGATAAGGGTGTATCGAAATATTTTATCAACCTCTCATCGGGTCGGTTTGATAAACTCGCGCCAAACATTTATGTTGTCAAAACTGTTAACGAAGATAAATGGTTTTCAGGCAAAGCTACCGTCTCCGACAAGGAAGATATAACCGCCATCAAACCGGAACTGATAATCAAATATGATCAGATTCAAAGGATTAGCGAGAAGCACGTCCCTGATTACAGATTAAGAAAGCTTCTGGCAAAGACAATCTACCCGCTTGCCGTTCTACAGGAAATTGAGAAGGTATTAGCGGAATTCAAACAGCAGAATAACCTGATTCACATCTCCGAATTCAACTCCCGAATTGCCGCCATTGTGATGAATGAACCGGTTCCGTTCATTTACGAAAGGCTTGGCGAAAAGTATCATCATCTGTTGGTTGACGAATTTCAGGACACCTCGGCGCTCCAATGGATGAATTTCATTCCGTTAATCGAAAACGCCTTAGCCGGCGGATACTTTAATCTGGTAGTTGGCGATGGAAAACAGGCTATTTACCGGTGGCGGGGCGGCGATATTGAGCAGTTTAACGCTTTACCGGCAATCACTGGCAGCGATAAGAATCCGGTTTTGAAACAGCGCGAACAATCCCTAAAAAACCATTTTCATAAAGTAAACCTCAACAAGAACTTTCGTTCAAGAGCCGAAATCGTTGAGTTCAACAACAGGTTTTTCAGAATCATAGCGAATCAGGCTTTAACCGGAGGAAAAGAGAAAGTTTTCGACGAAGTTGAACAACAATATGATAAGCAGAATACCGGCGGATATATCAGTTTGGAATTTCTTTCAAAGGATGATGATGGGCTTACTTATGAAGCGACAACGTTAAACAGGGTTCTGGAGATAATTCACGATTCAACGAGGTCAAAATTCAGTTCAAAAGATATCGCCATACTTTGCCGGAGCAACAATAACGCTACCCGTATTGCAGGGTTTCTGCTTGCAAATGGAATTGATGTGGTTTCAGCAGAATCACTGCTGATTCGTAATTCATTAAAAATAAGATTTATCATTGCATTCCTTCGCCTGCTCTATGAACCTCCAAATGAAATTGTGAGGGAAGAGGTAAAGCTGTATTTACAGAGCATGCAACAAAATGAGTTGGATCGGCAGGGAAAAGTTTTTGAAAAATTGACGGTTTTACCAATTTATGATTTATGTGAAACTATTATCCGCAGGTTCGATCTTAATCAATCAGCCGATCCATATCTCCAGTTTTTCCTTGATGTGGTTTTGAAGTTCTCAGCAAAAACATCGCATAACGCGATTGATTTTCTTGAATTCTGGGAGAAAAACAGCGCTAAGTTTTCGATTACCGTGCCTGAAGAACTCGATGCAGTGAAGGTTATGACTATCCACAAAGCTAAAGGGCTGCAATTTCCAATAGTTATCCTTCCTTTTGCGCAGGAATACCGGAAAAATACGAAAACTTATCTGTGGGTTGATCTTGATGAATCGGTTGCGACTGGACTTGAAACCGCAATTCTGCGAAGCGATAAAGAGATGGAAGCTACTGTTTACAAGGATTTGTATCAGGATGAACAGGAAAAGTCAATGCTTGATTTGCTCAACGTACTTTATGTTGCAATGACCAGACCGGAGGAACGCCTTTTCATTCTTACTTCGCTTCCACCCGCCCAATCCGAAGCGATGGATTCACTTCCAAAATTCTTTGGATATTTTCTGAAAACGGAAAATCTTTTTACCGAAGATCAGCGCCAGTATGAATTTGGAGCGCTAACTGACCATTCAGATGCGAATAAAAAGGAAAAACCTAAGGCGCTCGTTTTGAATGAATTTATTTCCAGCGACTGGCAGAAAAAGATAAATATTCGAACAAGCGCTCCACACAGTTGGGATGCTGAAAATCCTTTACGGAACGCTGATTTTGGAAACCGGATTCACAAAATACTGTCGTGGATAAAAACCGCTGAGGATATTTCCGGCGCTATTGAACGGGCAGAACTTACCGGTTTAATTGAATCCACTGATGTTGAGCGTATTTCAAAAACTCTGTTTTCAGTGATTCACCATTCCGATCTAACAGATTGTTTCATAAAACCGGCAAGGATAAAAACCGAACCTGAGATTTTACTTCCTCATGGAACCTTTTACCGTCCCGACCGGGTTGTGATAATTCAAAACGCCGTAATTATAATAGATTACAAAACCGGCTCCCAACGACCTGAACATGCCATTCAACTGACTAAATACGCCGGATATATCGCTGAAATGGGGTATCACAATATAAAATGCCTTCTTGTTTATCTTGAACCGGAAGTTAAAGTGATTGCTGTGTAAAATACCAATTAAAAGATAAGGCGAGAAAGATTAAAAAAATGAACCACAGAGACATGGAGAGCACGGAGAAACACGGAGGTTTTTATTTCCTTCAACTCCGTGTATTCCGTGTCTCCGTGGTAAAAAGACGAGATGCAGAAGGTCGTCAAAAATATTGTGCCAAAAAAAATCAAATTAAAAGATAAGGTACTAAAAGAAATTTTTTCTCTCTGGATCATCTCAAAATTAGATTTATGATCAAACTGAATAAATACTCGAATGTGATATGGGATTGGAACGGCACTCTGCTCAACGATGCCTGGCTCTGTGTGGATGTAATGAACGGAATGCTGAAAGAACGTAGTCTTCCGCTGAAAACAGTGGCAGAATACCGCGAACTTTTTGATTTCCCCGTGAAAGATTATTATGAGAAACTGGGCTATGATTTTGAAAAAGAGTCGTTCGAAATTGTTGGAATGGAGTTTATTGGCAAGTACAACAACCGCCATTTTGAAACCACTCTTCACCCGGAAGTCCACAAAGTACTGAAACAATTTGCCGCGCTTGGAATGTCCCAGAATATTCTCTCAGCCCGGCATCAGACAGAACTGATTTCCGAAACGAGAAAGCTGGATGTATATCGTTATTTTGAGCGAATCCGCGGACTGGATAATCACTATGCACACAGCAAGAAGGAGGTTGGCATTCAACTCCTCAGCGATATTGGAGCGCTTAAGAAAAGAATTTTATTTATCGGCGATACCCGACATGACGCCGAAGTTGCCAACGAACTCGGCATTGACTGTGCGCTCATCACAAACGGTCATCAAAGTGAAAAACGTTTGAAACAACTTTCAGTTCCCCTGCTTAAAAGTTTACAGGATTTAATTGATTTATTATGATACGACAAATTAACTGCAATACATTCTGCGAAAATCTGAGGAAAAATCTGCGAAAATCTGCGAGACCTTTTTACTGGTTGATAATATTTACTGTTTTTTTACATTCGCAGGAATGTTTCCCACAAGCAGTAAAAGGTCAGAGCATTCGGATGCATACAATTCCGCTGACTAAGAAAAACATTGATACGAGCAAAGCGAACAAGCCTCTTATCGGGTTTGTAAGTCTTTTTCCATACAATGAATCGGATGCCGGAACGAAAGCAGCTTTTGACCAGCTCAGCCGGTCAACCGAATTTTCAGCCAAATTTGTGACCATCAGGGAACTTGCGAAAAAGCCAAAACAAAACAACCGTTTTGCGGTTTTATGGATACATCGAACTGATACAACTCCACTGAAATCAAATGAAACCGATGAAAAATTCCTGAAAAGCATCAAAGTCTATGTTGAACAGGGGGGAAAATTACTGCTCTCAATGCAGGCTGCACATTATCTCAATGCGCTTGGTTATGAAACGGAAATTCTACGTGACAGCGTCAAACCCTGCGCCGATGATGGATATGGACGCAGGCTTGGCTTTCACGCTTTCAGAGAACATCCGTTATTTACAGGACTTAACGGCGGCGCGTACATACAAAAGCCGCTGGATGACGTCAAAACGAGGATTACCGGGTACTTTGGATCAAAACTTCCGGCGAATGGCAAGGTGGTTGCGGTTGACTGGGATTATATTTTTCTGAGGGAAGATTCAAAACTCATCCTGGAACATACGCCCGGAAGTGGGAAAATACTGACTGTTGGCGCCTATATGGATTTCACTCTGCCCAACCGGAATGCCGACCATCTTGCCATGTTCACAACAAACTGCTTTAAATACCTGACAGGGCAGTTCAACGGAAAGCCAGAATATTACTGGGACTATTCTCCGCGAACAGTTAAAGAATGTGCTCCGCGACCGGAAAGCGACCGGTTGCTAAAAGCCGTTCCGCCATCAGTGGGTTGGAATATAAAAGAGACCAACCTTACCCTGAAACGCCGATTTGCAACTGAAAATTTCTGGGATGTGGCAGGTGAAAGGACGCTGACAATGGGAAACGAAAAAGGCGGCATTGAAGAAGTATGGGCGCATCCGTTTATGGCGTTCAGGGATTACGAGGTCGGCATCAGGTTTAGTTACCGCGACACTATTTACTGGCTTGGCGACGAAAAGCCGGAAATATCTGTAAACCCTTCCAGTTTTTCGAGGCAGTACAAGTTTCAGCGCGCATATCTGAAGGAGATTGTGGTAAATCATCCTTATGATCCCGCCGGAGTGATCCATTATGAGTACCGCGGCGTTTACCCGGCTGAGTTGGTAATACGGTTTAAATCGAATCTCAGGTGGATGTGGCCTTACTCCGATCGCGTTACCGGCTCCATCTGTCATTCATGGAATACAGACCTGGAGGCATTGGCCGTTAGTGATTATTCCGGCGATCTGAATGTGATGATTGGCGGAACAAAAAAACCTGATTTTCATCTTGCCGGACAATATGACGGGTTCAACTGCATTGGAAAAGCCTGCGATTTCAAGGGAATTGCCACTGATAGAATCCAGATATCAGGATTGATGGTATATTCGCTTGGGATGAATGATAATTTTGATATTGTCTATTCAGCCTCATCTGAGGGATTTGACAGCGCGCTAATAAGTTTTGACAAAGCAATTCACAATCCGCAGGAAATTTATTCAGCAGCTCTCCAACACTCTTCAGAACTTCTTTCAGAAAGCCTGATGATTTCAACTCCAGATACCATTTTCAACGCCGGTTACCGTTGGGCAATGCTTGCTGCCGATCGGTTCTTCGTTAATACGCCGGGTATGGGAAAAGCCCTTGTTGCCGGTTATTCCACAACGAGCCGCGGATGGGATGGCGGTCATGCAATAAATGGCAGACCCGGTTATGGCTGGTATTTTGGCAGGGACGCTGAGTGGAGCAGTTTCGCGCTGCTCGATTACGGCGATTTCGGGAAAGTGCGGCAACAACTTGAATTCTTCAATAAATACCAGGATTTAAACGGCAAGATTTTCCATGAAGCCAGTACGTCGGGATTGATCCATTACGACGCCGCCGACGCCACCCCGCTTTATATTGTTCTTGCAGGCAGGTATTTCAGGCATACCAACGACACAACATTCATGCGGAAAACCTGGACGAATGTGAAACGCGCAATAAATTTCTGCTTTTCCACCGACACCGATCAGGATCATCTCATCGAAAATACCAACGTTGGGCATGGTTGGGTTGAAGGCGGCAACCTGTTTGGATCTCATGCAACAATTTATATGGCTGGCTCGTGGGGCGCAGCGTTGAAAGAGGCTGCTAATATGGCGCGATTTATGAAGGATGCCGAAGAAGAGAGCTACAGGATGGAATCTGATGAGCAGATGAAGATCATAGATACAAGATTCTGGGATGCAGGTCAAAGGTTTTTTTCATATGGCATGGACAAAGACAAGACATTCCGCAAAGTTCAGACAATCCTCCCGGCAGTTCCTATCTATTTCCGAATGACCGACCGTGAAAAAGCCTCGGTTTGCGCGAAAGAATACGCAGGAAACGCCTTCACGACAAACTGGGGCGCGCGGATTCTGCGCGAAGACAATCCCTGGTTTAAACCTGCCGGATATCATTACGGAAGCGTTTGGCCGCTTTTCACAGGCTGGGCTTCCCTCGCTGAATATGCAACCGGGAATGCCATCCAGGGTTTTTCTCACATTATGAATAACCTGAATGTTTACCGCAACTGGGGGCTTGGATTTGTTGAAGAGGTTCTTAACGGAGCTGAATATGAACCTTCGGGCGTTTGCCCACACCAATGCTGGTCGGAAACAATGGTGTTGCAACCTGCCATAGAAGGTATGCTCGGACTGGAGGTACGGGCGCAGGAAAATAAATTAATCCTTTCGCCAAACCTACCGGCAAACTGGGATTCATTGAACGTTCAGCATATCCGAATTGCCAAATATTTTGTTGATTTTCATTTTGAACGAAAGGTAGGAATCTGTGAATATACCTTTTCTCTTAACGAGGGAAAACCCATATCTGTTGAGTTTATGCCTTACTTCCCGGCGATGACAAAATTCGTGAAGGTAACCCTCAACGGAAAGGAAATCGCATTTACCACCTTCAAAACTATCCAGGCAATTTGTTTGATTGTGTCCATCCAACTGTCTTCAAACTCGAAACTTACAATAGAAACAGAAGGCGGAATAAGTGTCATACCGCTGATATCCGATCCGAAACCAAGCGATCCTGCCGGGGGAATGAGGATAATCTCCACTTTATCTACCGGAGAACTGTACATTACCGAAGTTGAAGGATTGAGCGGGAGTTCCGAGACAATGGAGTTCTGGTTGGGCAGCGACGAAAAGCGCGAAGCAAAAGGCGCGACGCTTCTTGATCAGAAGGGGCGGATAAGCAGATACAGAGTGGATTTTAAACCATCGGAATCGAAATATTCGGTTCAAACAGTAACACTGACAGCCAACTAACCAATGCCTTAAAATGGTCAGATTGAAAAGATTGGCTTTGCAACCAAATCCCGAAGTGATAACATTATTGTAGAAAGAGATTTAATGAGCCTTAGAAACGATCAACTTGTTTAAACCAGGTAAGCAGTTTTTTAAAATAGAAGATTTTATCCACTTTCGTGAAAGAATGAGATCGGATCGCCGGATTTCAGAAATTAATTAGCCGCCTCTTTCAGTTTTTGAGAAATATCTGCCGCCTTCCTTGCATTTATTGTGTCGCCTTCAAGGCTGAACACCGTTGCTCGTCGTTCATGAATCAGCGAGAAGTACGACCAAATATCCGCTTCATTCCTGTCCTGGCATTTGTAAAATGGTTTCACGTTAGCAATGGCGTCCGGTTGATATTTAGTTATATAATCTTCAAAGAGACGCGACGCTTCTTTCCAGTTTTTATCATTAAGGCTGGTTTGTATTCGATCGCTATAATGAACGCCTAACATTACGGCATAATCGAGTCTTGCGATTCTCACTGTTTGTTCGTTACTGGGTTGGGACGTCCAAAAATAGATAATTACAACCGATACAAGTATTACTATGTTTTTAAAGCCTTTCCAGGAAGTAAACAATTCGGCGATTGTGAAGGCGGCAAAAGGGATAAGAACGACTGCAAAAACAATTCTGTACCTTGAAAGCACCATGAAAGCAAGCATGGGAACCATCAGAACAAGCAGCATTATGAATAGGGACCAGGACTGTTTCTTTTTGAAAATTGCAATGAATAAGCCAACCAGAGCAAGAGGCGAGATAATGAGAAATGAAAGAAAGGTTAGGGACAAAACCGGAGTAAACTCCCTGTAAAAATAAAAGTTCACATTATTTGGAATTTCGTACCAACTGAAGGTTGCATGAAATTTATCCCAAACCTGTTCAAGATAACTTCCAATGCTTTTGTGTGTTTTTAAAGTTGGGATAATGGTTTTGATTAAATCGCCGTTGGTAGCATACATAATATCAATAATGTATTTGGGTTCGATCATCCATCCATTAAAACTTTTAAACTTGTCGTTATTCATGGTAATAAATCCGACAGCGCTGTTGTTGCTTAAACTTAACGGCTGGATGCCCGTATTGATATTCCTGATAACAATAGGCGAAAGCGCCGCCATGAGTCCGACGCAACAGCCGGATACAGCAAATCCCAGTGTTTTCCAATGGTTTAAGAAATAAATGAAAAGAAAAATAAACCATATCACTGCAAACAGGATAAAATAGGCATGAACTGCCGTAGCGAGTCCACATACAGCGCCAACCAGTATCCACCACAGAAAAGCGTTCTTTTCTAATGCGACGCCGGAAATGTAAACGAGCAGGATGGTAAAGAAAACTGCAAATGTTGTCCGCAGAAGGGTCATCTCAAAAAACAGGAGGGGACCGAAAAAGATTGCAAGGAAGGCTGCAATGATTCCTGTAAATTCGCCGAAATATCGTCGGGCAACCAGAAAAACCAGGAGATTTGTTAAAACGCCCAAAAGAAGTTGCCATATAAAAACCCAGCGTACATCATTTCCAAAGATTTTATAATTAAAAGCCAGAAAATAGGCATAGAGCGGTTCGTGAGGAAAAGCTTTATTCCCGTACCAGTCAACCCAAAGCATTTTTGAAGGTGAGTTCGCCAAAGTGTCTGGTCCTGCAAGAGTTTTATAATACTGAAACCGATCGGGATGATCTTTGAAAAAAAGGTTGGCGATCTGTTTCATCCAGTTATGTTCGGGCTGAATGTACCGTTCAGAGAGAATGTCGCCTCCTGCGATTGAATCTGCCCATTGATTAAAAACGAACATGTCTGATTCATCCCATTTGTGCTGATTGATCAACTGTGAGTTGTTTAATTGAACAAAATAGGCAATACGAATTCCCACAGAAAACAACAGAATCAGAGCGATAAAAAGTCGGAAATGTGAACCGCACCACTTGTCGAGAACATCTTTAAGCCGCGGTTTTTGAACCTTGATCTTTGCCTGGTGGGTAATTGTCGGTTTTTTGGGGAAGCCTTTTTTAGTCATGAATTTGCTGTTTTCGCGATTTATCTGTTTCGATGGATAATCCTGGTAATTACTGCAAAACGATCAGGTATTAATGTTGGTTTTTAAAATTTCTATCTCAGTTTAAAAACCACTCCGATATTTGCATGGGTTGCATTATAACCTACCTCACCATTGATTCCGATAGTTTTATTGAAGAAATAGGAGGCGCCGAAAAAGAATCCAAAGTAAGGATATACCGCCTGAAATCCCTGAGAACCAATTTCATCATCGAACGAATGAATACAAAAACCCATACCGGCAGGGAAACCGGCGTAAGTGTCAAGTCCTTCAACATTCCATCCGTAATGGTATGCCCCACGCGCCCCGATTATAAAATTGAACCACGATTCGTTCCAGTCGTTGCCATACCGGTTGTTAAATACCGAAAAAGTAGTTTCGCCTCCAAGCGTAATCACTCCTGGTCCCAAATCCCACATCCCGGCTTCAAAAGAGACTTTCACAGCAGGACCTAAACCGACGCCATTTCCAAAGTAAATAGCGCCGGCGCCAACGCCAATGTTTATCGCCATTGAATTTAGTCGGATAGGATCAAGCGGTCCAGCGGAATAGGTTGAACAGTTGATAAACAGTGTAAAAAATGTTATCAGAAACGCAGTCCAGGTGAGCTTTTTCATAATTTTTTCGGATTTTATTGTGGATTTGCAAAAGGTTGGATATTTCAATACGATAATCACTTAAACGTTTGATTTCAAAAAACAATATACCGGGAAGCAATTTTATTGCTACTCTCCATAAAAATCTCAAGGAACAGTTCATTCAGAATTATTTTCGCTAAATTCGCCTGTTTTGCAATACCAACTCATGAAAAAACGATTTTTATATTCAACCGGTATTTTACTACTTGGCGGCTTAATCTATGGCGTTTTTTATCTAAACTCCCTGATGCCCATTATCACCGGATATCCAGCAAAATTTCTATGTTCCGCAGTTTTTATTTCCAACAGGGATATAAAAAATGTCGAGGCTATTGATCTAAATTTTTCAATGATTAAATATGTTCGGAATAAGATTAATTACGAAGAAAAAAGCGTTACCAGCTTTTTTTTATGGGGGAAATCAAAAGCTATTTACCGGGAAGGGTTTGGCGCCGTTCTGTTGCGCGGGGATGATGAAATGACTTTAATAAACCGGAAATTTCCGGTAGTTCCTCGTTTTCCGTTCAATGAGGATACTCTTGCGGGGCATATTGAAAATAACAATACCGATTCCAATACCGGTATCAGCAAATCGGCGCTTCAAAAAATAAAGGTAAAGCTGATTGATGAAAACGGTTACCATGGAAATGCCTTTGGGTTTCTGGCGATTCACAAAGGCATTCGGATAATTGAAGGATACAAACCGGGTTTCAATGAAAAAACACGGTTTCTGAGCTGGTCAATGGCAAAGAGTTTCAACAACGCGCTTGTCGGCATAATGGTTAACGACGGGCTTTTAAGTCTTGACCGGAAAGCCGGAATTCCGGAATGGCAATGGGATGAGCGCGACAAAATTACCCTGAATAATCTGTTGCAGATGGAAAGCGGACTTGAATGGAATGAAGATTACGGAAACCGTTCCGACGTTACAATGATGCTTTATGGCAGCTCCGACTTTGCCGGTTTTGCCCTTAATAAAAGATTGTCGCATCCTCCTGGTTCGTTCTGGTATTACTCCTCTGGAACAGCCAACATTATTGACCTCATTATCCGCAGATGTTTTAACTCCGACTCGGCTTATTACGCCTTTGCGCCCCGGCGATTGTTCAATAAAACCGGCATGAGCGATGTTGTCTTTGAAACCGATCCATCAGGTTTACTTGCAGGTTCTTCATATATTTATGCGACCGCGCGGGATTACGGGCTGTTTGGCATGCTATACCTGCGCAACGGGGTTTTCAATGGCGAGCGGATTCTTCCCGAAGGATGGGTGAAGTACACCGCCACGCCTACTGCGAATAGCAAGGGAAGATATGGTGCGTCATTCTGGCTGAACCGGGTCAAGGTGTATCCCGACGCTCCGGGTGATATGTTTTTCTGTAGCGGACATGATGGTCAGCGAATATTTATCATTCCTTCAAAGGATCTTGTGGTGGTTATTCTCGGCTATTCGCCAAAACGGGATGGCGGAATGAATTTTAATCAACTGTTGAAAGATATCCTCGGCGCTTTAAAACAGGAAGACTATTAAATTCAAGCATCATGTTATCTCTAAGGAATTCTGTTGCATAGCCAATCTTTTCAATCTATAATCACGTCATCCAATCATCCTTCGTCCTTCATCCTTCATCCTTCATCCTTCATCCTTCATCCTTCATCCTTCATCCTTCATCCTTC
>JBAXRP010000066.1:0-18362 GCA_037131145.1 Bacteroidota bacterium | reverse complement strand
AAGCCTGTATTGATTGCGGCGTCACTTCGTCTTCACAATCTTTATAGTTTCTGTATAATTTTCGGCAACGATCTTCACAAAGTAAAGTCCGGCAGGAATGTCCGTCATGTTGAATTCATGTTTCTTCTCGCCGATCATCTCTGCCTTTAGCATTCGTTCACCACGCATATCAAAAACTTCAATTTGGACATTTCCATAACTATTGGCGCCCTTCTGAACCAGAGTAAAGTTTCCGCTTGTTGGATTTGGATAGAGTGTAAAAAATGGCTGTTCAACCTGAAATTGCGGCGCTTCAACGCCTGATACAATTGCCGAGGCCGGCGAATCTAAAACGCCTCCGCAGAATGGACCTATTGGCGCAATTTTCCCAAGCATATATCCTCCATTGTGAACCGTAACGCCTGGGAGGTAATTGATTTTATTTCCGGCAATGAAAGTAGCGCTGCCGCCAGTTTCAACTACAAAAATTGTCGGGGTTCCGGCAACGGTAATTGTTTGCCTCGCGTTGTAGCATTTGGTTTGCAAATTGCCAACGGTTTCATTCTGAACAGTAGTGTTATCCGGAATTCCATTTACAACCATTACAACCGTGTTGGAAGTCGCCGGACTACCTGATACGCATGAGAGATTGGAAGTCATTGCGCATATAACCGCATCATTGTTTACCGGAATATATGTATAAGTTGAATTGACAGCTCCAGTTACAATAGAGCCATTGACTTTCCATTGGAAAGCGGGCAAAGCGCCTCCATTAACGGGCGAAGCGGTAAATGTAACCGCTGTGCCGGAATTTACAGGATTCGCTGAAGCGACTATTGTTACGCTTGCCGCAACAGGGGTATTTACTGTAACATCGAGAGTGGATGGCGAAGTTGCGGAACATCCGTTGTTTGTATAGTTTACCCTCACCCATTGCGACCCGCCGCTGTTCCATGTAACGGTCATTGTGGCGCTGGTGGAACCACCTCCCGACGTGATAGTCCCTCCCGGTGAAACACTCCATAAGTAATTGGTCATTCCTGGCTCCGTTGAATAAACCACGCCTGTTGCGCCAGCGCATGCAGTAGCAGGACCGCTGATTGTGGGAACAGGTAAAGCGTGCACAGTCACATCAAATTGAGTTGCCGTTGCTCCTGAACATCCATTGCCGTTGGTGTAATTCACCCGCAGCCACTGAGTTCCCGCTGTATGCCAGGTAACGATAATTGCCGCCCCTGCATTAAATGTTATTGTACCCCCGCTGGAAATCGTCCAGTTATAACCGGTCATTCCGGGTTCAGTGGTATAAAAAAGATTACTAGTTCCAACGCAAACGCTTCCCGTTCCTGAGATAATGGGAACAGGGAGCGGCATAACAGCCATTGTCACAATGTTCGATGCGGCGGGATTACCCGTTACACAAGCCTCGCTCGAAGTAACCATACAGGAAACGGCGTCGTTTTGAACAGGAATAAATGACCAGATGGAGTTGGTTGCGCCCTGTACATCAATATTATTTACTTTCCATTGGAAAATTGGAGAAGTACCGCCATTTACCGGCGATGCAGTATAATGAACAATTGTTCCTGAACAAACCGGATTGGCGTTAGCCACAATGGTAATACTAACAGGCAACAAAGGATGTACAGTCATGGTCAGAATATTCGAAGTAGCCGGATTCCCGCTTACGCAGGTTTCATTTGAATGGAGTATGCAGGCAACTGCGTCGCTATTTGACGGAATATATGAATAGGCGGCATTTGTTGCGCCCGGTACTAAAGCTGAATTTACTGTCCACTGAAAACCTGGTGAAATACCTCCGTGGAAAGGAGTTGCAGTGAAATGAACAACTGTTCCGGCACAAACAGGATTGGCGTCAGCCGCAATGACAACGCTTACCGGCAACAACGGATTTACCGTCATTGTTACGCTATTCGATATGGCAGGATTTCCGCTTACACAGATTTCATTTGAAGTGAGAACACAAGTAACAACATCATTATTGGTTGGAATATATGAATATGTTGAACTGGTTGCTCCCGGTATATTTGTCGTGTTTGTTTTCCACTGAAAACCCGGTGAATTACCTCCGTGTACCGGAGTTGCTGTGAAGTGAACAGTAGTTCCTGCGCAAACCGGATTTACATCAACCGTAATGGTTACGCTCACCGGCAGCAACGGATTCACAGTAACAAGTATCGGATTCGACGTTGCCGGATTTCCGCTTACGCAGGTTTCATTTGAAGTGAGAATACAAGTAACAGCATCATTATTGGATGGAATATACGAATAGGAAGCATTTGTTGCGCCCGGTACAACAGCGGTGTTTACTGTCCACTGAAAGCCTGGCGAGCTACCTCCGTGAACCGGAGTTGCAGTGAAGGAAACGGTTGTTCCGGCGCAGACAGGGTTGGCATTAGCCGCTATGGTAACGCTTACCGGCAGCAACGGATTTACCGTCAATGTTACACTATTGGAGGAGGCAGGATTTCCGCTTACACAGGTTTCATTTGAAGTGAGAACACAAGTCACAACATCATTATTGGCAGGAATATAAGAAAAGGTAGCGCTTGTAGCGCCCGGCACGATAACCGAGTTTACTATCCAATGAAAACCTGGCGAATTACCTCCATGTACCGGAATCGCAGTGAACTGAACAGTTGTTCCTGCACAAACAGGGTTGGCGTCAGGCGTAATAGCCACGCTTACCGGCAACAACGGATTCACAGTCATTACCACCGGGGAAGATGTAGCTGGATTACCCGTTGAACATGGCACATTGGATGTCATAATACATTTTACTGCATCATTGTTTTCTGGAATGTATGACCAGGTTGAATTAGTTGCTCCCGGAATAATTACCGAGTTAACTTCCCACTGGAAAACCGGCGCTAATCCACCGTTTACCGCAGTTGCAGTGAAATTTACATTTACTCCCGCGCAAACCGGATTTGCATCAGCCGCAATGGTAACGCTCACCGGCAGCAATGGATTTACCACCATGGTAACTGTATTTGATGTGGCAGGGTTTCCGATAACACACGATGCATTTGACGTTACCACACAAGTTACTGCATCACTGCTGGCAGGCGCAAAAGAGAATGTCGAATTAGTCGCTCCGGGGTAATCCGCTGAGTTAACCTTCCACTGATAAGCAGGAGAGGCGCCGCCATTGACTGGTATTGCAATAAAATTGACAATTGTTCCTTCGCAAACCGGATTGAAATTGGCGGCTATAACAACGCTTACCGGTAATAACGGATTCACAGTAATAATTATCGGATTCGATATGGCGGGATTACCGCTCACACAGGTTTCATTTGAAGTCAATACGCATGTCACAATATCGTTATTGGCAGGAATGTATGACCAGGTTGAATTGTTTGCGCCCGGCATATCAACCGAGTTAACCTTCCACTGGAAGGCAGGCGAATTTCCTCCGTTTACCGCAGTAGCAGTAAAGTTTACTGTCGTTCCCGTGCAAACCGGGTTGAAATCCGTGGCAATAGTTATACTTACCGGCAAAAATGGATTTACAGCCATTGTCACCGTGTTTGATGTTGCCGGATTACCGCTTGCACATATTTCACTTGATGCAAGATTGCATGTAAGATAATCGCCATTATCCGGTATATATGAATAGCTGTCGTCGGTAGCCCCGGATACATACAATTCATTTATTTTCCATTGATATAGCGGCGTCAAACCGCCATTCACACTGGATGAGGTAAAGTGTACCGATGTTCCTTCGCAAACCGGGTTGGCATTGGCGGCAATGGTTATACTTACCGGTAACAATGGATTTACAGTTATACCAACTTTATTGGAGATAGCGGGATTGCCGGTTTTACACGCTGTTTCGAAAACAGTAAGCAAACAGGTAACAGTATCGTAATTTGAAGGAATGTATGAATATGTTGAACTTGTAGCTCCAGGCACATCAACAGCATTTACTTTCCACTGAAAGCCGGGCGAAGTTCCGCCGTTAAAGGCGGTAGCTGTGAAATTTACATTGGTTCCAGCGCAAACCTGACTGAGATCTGCGGCAATGGTAACGCTAACAGGCAACAATGGATTCACAGTAATACCAACCTTGTTGGAGGTAGCAGGATTACCTGTTACACAAACCGTTTCACTTGACGTCAACAAACAGGATACTGTATCATTATTGACTGGAATATATGAATATGTTGAATTGGTCGCTCCAGGAATATCAACTGCGTTCAGCTTCCATTGGAATTGTGGCGAAGCGCCGCCGTTTACCGGATATGCTGTTAAAGAAATTGCGCTTCCTTCACAAACCGGGTTTGCATCGGCGGCAATTGTTAGGCTAACCGGTATCAACGGATTAACAACCATAAGCAAAATGTTGGATGACGCCGGATTTCCGCTCACACAAATTTCACTTGAAGTTAAGGTGCAGGTAAGATAATCGGCATTGAGCGGAATATATGAATAGGTGGCATTAGTTGCGCCTGAAACCTCCAATCCATTCACCTTCCATTGAAATGAAGGCGCAACGCCTCCGTTAACCGGAAAAGCCGTAAATGAAACTGGATTTCCTTCACAGGAGGGATTTGCGTTGGCGGCAATGGTTATACTAACAGGGAGAATTGGATTCACCGTTATTGTGGCAACGGAAGAGTTTGCAGGTTCACAAGTTCCTTGTTGAACCACAACCCTGTAAGCGGTTGAAGTGGTTAGATTAGTAGCAATCAATCCCGGTTCGGTATGGACAATATCAAACCAATCATTGCCATTTGTTGTAAACTGCCATTTCAAAATTGCCCCAACATAACCAGTCAGAGTCAGTGTAACGCTGTTTGTACCGGTACAAACTGTTGTGCCGCCTTCAAGTATTCCTCCTTCACTTTGAGGAAGAACATCCCAACTGGTTGAAACATAACCTGAATTTGTGCAGGCGTCGCCTGCCGATGTTCGCCATGTGCGGATTTTTATCTGAGCAGGTCCCGAAATAGCTGAAGTTAGCGGATTGCCGGGGATATAAATTTGCCAGGAATTTCCGGCGTCAATACTCGATTCGTAATGATCAACCGGATCAATTCCACCGGAACCGGCATTAAAGGTTGCCGATACAGGAACGTTCCTGCAAACGGCTGCAACATCGGGATTACGGATAATCGAAGGTGCAATCAATTGTTGAACGGCGCCATTAAGGTAAAATGTTGACGTTGGCGTATCAACCAATGGTGAATAGGCAGGCGAAGGTCCTTTGTAAAGACAGGAAGGTCCGTTATCCGACCAGGTTAAATCAGTTGAACCGCCGTTGTAGGTGAAGTTCAAGGTGAAAAGCGCCGAGTTTGCTGCCAATGATACGCCTGATGTAGAGGTGGAACTGGTCAGAGGAATTGCAATAGTTCCAGGCGTGGCGCCATTCACTGTGAGCCCCGGAAAACCTGAATTATTGGTAAAGGATTGATAAGTAAGTACCGAAGAATTATATAGCATTTTAAGAGCAAGGGAACCTATGTTGTCAAAATTTGTCACCGATACAGGCACGCTGATTGTAGTTCCGGGGCAGGCAGCAATTACCGGAGCTTTGGTAACCGGAGCATTTCCAAGCGTAAGCGACCCGTTGATGTAATATGAAGAAGTTGGAATGTCAATTAGAGGTTCAAAATTTCCATCGCTCCATTCACATGAAGAACCATCGTCATCGAATGAAATTGTTGAAACGCCATTGCTGACTTTTGAAAAAGTGAGGTTGAAAACCACTGAATTATCGGGCAGGGTTACGCCTTGCCCTGCATACCAGCCCAGCATTATTTCTCCGGCAACATCGCCATTCCAACTGATAAACGGTCCCATTGCCGGGCTTCCCACTGAAACGCCTGTGACACTAATGATAGCGGGATTGTAAAGAATTCTCAAACCGGCGCTCGCCACATTGATAAAATTTGTCGCCCGGATTGGGACAACCGTAGAAGAAAGATTGCTGTTAACCGTTCCGATTGTGGAAACTGGCGCGTATTGAGCGCTGATTTGCAGTGTTGTAAAAACAACAACCATCAAAGTTAAGATTGTAGATTTTTTCACGATTCTCAGGTTTTGGTTTGTTTTAGCTTGATATTTATGTAATTATGATTGCAAATTTACGGAATATGACGTTTTAACAGGTTATTCCCGATATATTATTTTTTTTTGGGTGGTATAAAATTTTCCATCGTGGCTGATAATTATATTAAGAAGTATGATTCCCTTTCCCGGTAAATCGTCAGGAATAATAAATGAATATAGCTCGCCTCCATTAGTTTTTTCATGTTTTCGGAATGTTGTTTCCCCTAAAATATTGATTAATGCCACAGTTATTTCTGACCAATCAGGAATCCTGAATGATATTTTCGAACCTCTGATAACAGGATTCGGATAAACCGTTAACTCTGTTATTTCTGATTCCTCGTTGTTAATTCCGATAATTGGCGAAACTGTTAACATAGCGGCGCCATCGGTAATTACTTCGGGCAAACAGAATCCATCCACGACACACCGGTAGCGGAATCCATCCATTGTAAGCGGCGGCATACTGATGGTGAGCGTTGGCGAAGTAGCGCCATTATAAACGCCGCCATTGATTATATCATTCCATGAAACAATGTATTCCTGCCATTGATAAGAAAGTTCCGTTCCGATGGCAGAAACAGTAAATGAAGCTGTTCCGGTTCCGGCTTGAACAGCCGCTGGCGATATTGGCTGAGCCGCGATGAAAGGCGCTGAATTTAATGTTAATGGAAATGGAGGAGAAATAGCGCCATTTCCACATTCGGAGCTACCATAAACGGTCGTCTCGCCGCTCAAAGCATTGGCGGTAAACGAAACAGTTATTGAATTGGTATTGGCTCCTGATGTTATTTCCGCTCCCGGCGGCAGCGACCAATGATAGTTAGAGGCATTAGGTATTGGCAAAATACTGAATGTCACATTTGATTCGCCCTGACAAACTATTCCTCCTGGCGGACCAGAAATTGAACCTGCCGCTCCCGGTAGCGGGAGTTCTGTTATTGAACCATTGTAATAGAATTGGCTCTGCGGAATATCATTCAAAACAGTATATCCTGGCGGCGGTCCATTATACTGGCATGAAGCGCCGTTATCGAACCAATTCAGGCTCGATATTCCTCCTCCATAGCTAAAAATTAATGTAAACAAGAATGAACCATCGGCAAGAGTAAATCCAGGATCAGAAACAGGTACAGTTCCTGTAACTATGATTGTGCCTAACGTTGAAGAATTAACTGTCAATCCGGGGAAATTTGAATTATTTATCCACGACTGATATGTAAGGTTGGCGGAATTGTACTGAATGTTAAGCGCAAGCTTTCCAATATTATAGAAAGATCCAACTGAAACCGGAACTTCAACGACAATCCCTCCGCATGATTCAAGGGCGGGAAGTTTGGTAACTGGCGCATCATTGGATTGAAAGGTAAGCAAACCATCAAAATAGTAGCTCGACGTTGGAATGTCGTTCAAAACATTAAAGTTGCCGTCGCTGTATTCACAGGAATAACCGTCATCAATCCAGGCAACGGGAGAAACGCCCGAAGCGACTTTTGAGAACTGAATGTTAAATATTACTGTGTTGTCGGGTAATGTTTTACCGGGAGAAGTAAACCAACCTAAAATAATTTCACCAGGAACAGTAAGATTTGAGCTTAATGTTCCTCCGAGGAGAGGACCGGTAGTTACAAGTGTAGCGATGGCTATGGAGGAGTTATATGTCAGTTTCAAACTACATGATCCAATGTTTGTAAAATTCGTTGCGGTAATTGGTATAGTTGCTGTGGCGCCAAAAGTGGCAACACTGCCTGCGGTTGAAACAGGGGCGTTCTGAGCATAGCAACTTGCGTAAATCACATAAAATATAGCCCATAACCATACTGGCAAATTTTTCATGGATAGCTGGGGGTTTATGTCGTTAAGTGATTATAAAAGTTGATCTTTTCTAATGCAAAAAAGCGGAAAGGTTTCCCTCCCCGCTTTTTTATCCTTGTTAAGGCTGATTATTGATTACGCACAACTTTAATTGTACGCATCTGTGTTTGTCCGTCGGATTTCAGGGTCAATGTGGCCATGTAAACGCCTGGTTTCAGAGTATTTGAGTTCATAATCAAAGAATGACTTCCGGCTGTTTGAACTTTATTGTCGAGCAGCGCTATCACTTTGCTTCCGAGCATATCGCGGATTTCGAGGCTAACCTCTCCGTTTGATGGCAGGTTGTAATCAAATGTGGTTGTTTCCATAAATGGATTCGGATGGTTTGCCAGATTGAGGCTTTCGGTTGAGATAGGATCGTTGACGCTCAGAGAGGATGCGCCAAACTTATCAATGTATAAAACTGCATCGTTTATCACATTTGAAAGTCCATCTGCAAGTTCATTGAGAGGATCGGCGGCAAGGCTAAAGCTAATCGTTTCATCTTTAGCAAGGGCGCCGGTGATTCTGAGTTTCAGTATCAGCATTTTTTCACCTGCTTTAACTGATAATGGATTTGTTGACGTCCAGCCAATCCTTAACTCGTCGCCATAAACCGAATAACTCATTGGTGAATTATCAGCGCTTAAAGCAACGCCTGTAATTTCAACCTTATCGGATGGGAAGTTCATAATGAGAGAAATAGCTCCAACTTCCATTGCTGACCCTGCATAAACAGGTAGTTCAACCTCCTGATTGCGGTTAACAATCGAGGTTTCTTTGTATTTGAGAGAGAGAGATTTGCTCGCTGATTTCACGATAGGACCGGGAACAAAACTGCGGTTAAAGTCGCCCGTTACCAGTGCATAGAGGTTAATTCCTGTTACAGGACCTGATAATGGAACAATGGTGACAGTAGGAAATTTGAGATCTGGCGAGGAGGCGGGGTTGACTGCGATCGTCTCTCCGGTAAGCCAGAATGTCCATGATGGGCGAACCGACCAAGGTGGTATCCCGCTGGTCATGAAGTAGCTCTGAATTCTTCCTGCATCATTTGGAAGAAGCTGGTTATTCAGCACAACATCGCCTGCATAGAACTTGACCTTCTCAATTGCGACTGGTCTGGTAAACCATGAATTTACAAGCGCTGCGTCAGTAACGTTGATCCCGCCAACAGGGGAAGATGAAGAGGCAACCACATCGTAGGTACCGGGGCAAACATTGGCAAAAGAATAATCGCCGGCGCCGGAGGTAACAACCGTATGAATTGTAACGCCACTCTGCTTGAGAGCAATTGTAACATCGTTCAATGGCGTATTTGCTGTGTTGTAATAGGTAACTTTACCACTGAGGGGGATAGCCTCCGGTTGAGTAACGGTGAGCGTTCCGGTAACCGGTCCGCATGTATGAGCTGTTACGCTCCATGCATAGTTAACTCCTGCAAGGATATTGGTAAATACGCCAGTTGAATTTGTTGTACCGTTAAAGGTGTATGAGAACGGCGCAGTACCAACAGTTGCCGTTAAAGTGACAGTTCCGGTTCCGCCATAACATGTTATTGGAGTGGTAACTGCCGCCGAGGCTACTGGGGTTGGGTATATCGTAGCCGTTGTTGTTGTTGTAGTGGTTGACAAAAGATAATTGCCGGCGTCAGTTCCGGTAAGGGACAGAGATGTTGCAGTTACCGTTTTTCCTGTACCTGGATTAGCATTATCAAAATTGGCTGCTCCAACTACGAGGGTAACCACATCCGAACCAAGCACGCCGGTAAGCGTCTTGCTGCTAAGCGTTGCAGTGGTGTTCCCATCATAACACTTACTATCGGCAACAACTGCGGGTGTAACAGTTTTTTTTGTAATATTTGCAGTAGTTGTAGCAACGGTGGTCAGACTGTAATTTCCAGCATCCGCGCCTGTTAAAGTTGCTGTTGCTGTGTTAAAGGTCACGATTTTGCCTGTGCCAACGTTTTTATCGGAATATGTGGCATTACCGCCGGTTAGCATAACTACATTCGTACCAAGCACACCGTTTAAAGTGCGGGTAAGGATATTCGACGTTGTTCCGCCATCATATACTTTAGTTGCATCAACAGTGATGTTTCCGGTAATGCCCAACTTGGTGATCACACCGCTTAAATTGTTGGTATATGTAACGGAATAATTACTTCCACCATTACCGTCGTTGATTACCCAGCCACTTGCCCTAATGGTTTTGCCAGTGCCAACATTCTTGGAACTATAAACCTGTGTCGGGTTTGTTACAGTAAAGTCGCCAGGTTGCAAAGTGCCTTTTAAAGGAATGCCTGCTGAACTTACACCGTCATTGTAAACGCGGCTGTCAGCAACGGCAGTTACATTAATACCTTTAATGGTAATGTTTGCAGTTGTAGTTGTAACCGGAATTGTAACTGTGTAATTAACTGCATCAGCGCCTGCTAAAACAGGAAGCGTGAAGGTAACGGTTTTGCCGGTTCCAATGTTTCTTGTGTCATAGTTGGCAGCGCATGAAAGAGTAACAATATCCCCTGAAAGCACACCGATTAATGGAGATGTAAGAATAGTTGCCACTGTTGTGCCATTATATTCTCTTGTTGCAGGAATGGTAAAACTGCCGGTTATTCCCAAAGCGGTGATTGCAGCAGTTGTGGTTATAGGAGTAACGTTCAGAGAATAATTGGCAATATCAGCGCCAGCGAGAGTCATACCGGTTAAAGTCACAGTCTTGACGGCTCCAACGGTTTTATTATTATAGTTGGCAATACCGCCTGTTAAAGTAACATCATCCGGCGAGATTACCCCGGTCAAAGTGCGGGTAAGAACATTTGATAAGGTTCCGGCGTCATATACTCTGGTTGCATCAACCGTAACATGACCTGTCAGTCCCAGTTGGGTTATATCTGCTATAGTTGTTGCAACGCTGGTAAGATCGTAGTTGCCTGCATCAGCGCCTGATAAAGTAGCGCCAGTTAAGGTTACTATCTTTAAGAGTCCAACGTCCTTGGTGTCAAAGTTTGCCACGCCGCCGGTAAGCAAAACAACGTCGCCGGAAATCACATCATTTAAAGTACGTGTGACAACAGTTGCCAGAGTTCCACGATCATAAACTTTATTTGCTGCAGTAAAATTACCTGTGATCGCCTTTTTAGTTACTGTTACAGTTACCAACGTACGTGTACCGCTTTTGCATAAAGTAATGTCATTCACTGATTCAGCCCAGGCAGAATTAGAACCAACGATAGTGCGCGCTGGCGCAACGGTAGTAGCGCTACCGAATTCTGTAGTGTACCAAACTATATGCGAACCTGTTGGGGCAGTAGCCGATGCGGTATGTTCCAGCTTGGTATAAGTTGCTGTGACGTCAGAACCTGTAGGAGCTGCCGGTAACGGATTAGTTGCAATGGTAACCGATCCTGCATAGTCGGAAGAAATTGATGTACAATGGAAATCATTAAGTCCGGTTATTGAATAGGTTGTTGCGCCAACAACAGTTACTGAATGACTTTCAGGGTTGCTTGAGGTTGTAACAGGAGCGCCGCTATTGATGCTGTATGTCCAGGGAGCCGTACCGGTAAAAGTTAATGTAAGATTGGTTGTAGAGCCTTCGCATACGGCTGCGGGTCCGCTTAAAACTGCAGTCGGTCTCGGATTACCCGTAACAGACCTATCAATATAATAGGTAGCTGCAGGAATACGGCAAAATGCAAGTCCTGTTTCATAAGAGATATATTCGCAGGCGTCAGGAGTAATTACATCCCAGGTAAGAGGAGCAACGCCGCCTTTATACGTAAAGGTCAGGTTAAACAGATCAGAGCCATTGGGTAAAGCATACCCTTGGGCGGGATTATATCCGCCTAATTTCAGCACTCCGGGCGAAAGCGGATTGTAAATTACTGAAAAAATACCCGGGAAAGCCGTTGTAAAACTTTGGTAGGTAAGAACTGATTCATTAAAGTGCAGGGTTAATGAAAGAACTCCAACATCGTCAAAATTATCAACTTTTATGGGGATAATAAAATCGGATCCTACGCAGGGAGCAGCAGCCGGGGCGGCAACGGTTGTTATTGTACCGATATAAACAGTTACACTGCCGGATGGTGTATTTGAACAGCCGTTTGCGTCGGTAACATTTGTTATTGACCAGGTTGTTTTAGCAGTCTGAACCGGAGAAAATTCATAATGATTTGGAATAATGCCGGTGACAGTTACGGGTGTAGTTCCATCGGAATAGGTGATGTTCCATGGTGATTTTCCTGTTAAAGCAACTTTTAAGTTAGCGCTTCCGCCTGTACAAATATGCGTTTGTCCTTCAACTGTCAATGTAGCCGTAGGCAACGGATGCACTATGAGCTTAATCGTATCATGCGCATAAGCATATTTTTGAACGCCAAGTACAGCTACAGGCTCGATGGTCAGGTAATCATAAGTTCCAACCGGCGCTGTGATTTCGAACTCCCACACATCGGTTCCACCATTTCCTTGTAATGGATCTGGACCGCTTCCCATTATTTCGGACAGCATTAGCAAATGCGTACCGCCAACAGGAACAAAGAATGAATTGGTTGGAGGCGCATTGTATCCCCATTTGATCTCAGTTCCTTCAGGAATCAATGGAATTGAGGTGAAGCGAACATCAGACTTGATTTCAGTATTCATATTGGCAATGGTCGGATAGCCAATTGAAACCTTAAATTTCAATGGCTCAAAGGTTGTACAAACAGGAGTAACCTTGTCAATAATGCTCATTGAGGCATTTGCAAAAGCAAGGTTAAAGGTTTCTGTTGCAAGGAGATTATTACATTCCGATTTGGAATTTATATAGGAAACAATATCGAGTGTCAGTTTGGAAGTCCATGTAGCGTCAAATCCGGCAAGTGTAAAATCCCAGACGCCAGTTAAACCGTCATGGTCGGCAAGTGATGAAGTAGATCCGAGTACCTCACTCAAATAAACTTCAGTTTTACCCGACAAACCGTATTCCGAACCCAGAACTTCAATTCCATTTATTTTCACACTGATAATTTTCGCTCCAACAGGGAAAACCGAATCTGAGATGAACTTTGCATCAGTCAGAACCGCCGGGTCATAATCGCTGAGTCCGGATGGATAACCTGCCGTTACTGAAATGATCAACGGCGTTTTGGTAATCGTGCTCATGTTTGGTATGGGGTTTAGCGAAACAGTCGGTAAACCATTATACGTGGTCGTACTGAAATACCAGGGATTATAAACAACATCAACTCCAATAATTGTTGAACCTGTTCCACATGGATTTGTAGAAATCGTAGGTCCTGTAGTGGAGCCAAACCAGTTGCTTACTGCGTCGAGCGCTACGGTTGAATTGATTGCCGTGGTTGCGATAAACTGAAAATCATTATCATATACAGCCACGTTAGCGCCGGTATTCAATACGCCGACGCCGAAATCGTTAATATTTCCAAACTGACATCCGGTAATACTTACAGCATCTCCTGTATTGGAAATTGCGGTTAATACATCGTTGAAAGTATTTCCGCTGATCACTGTATTACCGGCATGGTTCAGGATACCAAAATCAGAGCTGGTTGGAGATGTTCCTTCGATTTCATTGTCAGTGATCGAAAGCAAACCGGTCAAATTTCCGGCAACATTGATGCCAATGGTGTTCAGGCTTAAGAAACAGTTTGAAATGGTTCCCCCGCCTGCGTTTGTTTCAACCAGAATGCCATCCTGAATTGAATTTATCAGCAATAAATTATCAAGTAAAAAGTTGCCAAACCCCGGAAAAACTTTAATTGCATAATTAATTGCCGGCGTTTTAATTGCGCCAAAAGATATCACGCCATCAAAATTCTTAATAGTTACATTGTTGGCTTTAATATCAATATACCCCATGATATTGACGAAGTTAGATCCTGAAAGCGCCGGATCCGGCATCAGGGTGATTCCTTTATTGATCGTGAGGTTTTCATTATAATCCTTTTGAATTGTACAATAAATGGTGTGCGAATTCAGTGTAACAGGATCATCAATCGCTTTTTGAATAGTAAAATAGCATAACCCGCTATTGGTATTTTTAACAGTCGCCATATCGCTTACTATTGGCGCCCCTGTCATGATTCTGGGGGAGCATCCTCCTAATCGGATTGCTCTGACTGTATAGGTATTAGTTTCACCAGTCGGAAGGCTTAAGTTCATTGCATATCCGGTTCCGCTAAACGCGCTACCGTAGGCAACGTCATTTTTGAGTAATTGGTAAGATATTTTCCATTCATCAAAAGGAATAATGCCCAAGTCAACGTAAATGCCGTAGTTGGATATTTCAGAATTACTGAGTGTAACGACGGCGTTACCATTACAATAAAGGGCTGTATCGCCGGAAAGTGTATAATTAGTTCCCTGTGTACCGTAATAGCTTAGAGTTTGAATTAATGGAGATGAATAAATCCAGACTTCACCAGTTTGTCTCATACCAGCCATTACCTTATCCAATGCATAGTTGCTGCTAAGTAAAGCCATATATTGAAGCTCTGTGTAAACATAGACTACATAGAGCCCTTGTGTGCCAGCCGCAGTTCCATAATTGACCACGAAATTAAAAGGGTCGGTTGTGCTTGGTAAAACCAAGGTGGTTTTCGTAATGGTACCATTTGGCTTAAAATGGAGAAGGACATGATACTCGCCGACATAACCGCCAGACAAACCGAGGGTTGTGGAATTTGTGCCATTCCAACAGATAGAACTACCCAACATAGTAAAGGGCTGTGCCATAACACTCATACCCAGCAGGAACACCATGAAAAGGGTCAGCAATGGTTTGAAAAAGGGATGTAGCCATCTTGTTCTACTCCCAACATCATTTTGATTGTAATTTGTTTTCATACAACGTTTTTTAAATGATTAATGGTTTACATATTAAGGTTTACAAATATAATAAAAAAAGCAATTTAAGGTCTGATAATAACTACCAGATCGCGGGCATCCCCATTACAGGAGACTATATGATCAGCGCCATGAGGCGTAATGGAATAAATAATGCAGGCGGGACGATCATCCTCAACCCGTATTGTATCAACAATTGTACTGCTCCCTGTTTTGCTAAAGCCTGAAGCTTTACCATATTTTAAAAATGCCGACCAGGTAAACACAGTTCCCTGTAAATCAGCGCGAGGAACATAGTGAATGGTTTCACCGGACTTAATTTTCAATGTATCTCCCATAACGAGAGTTGGGACCGGATAAATTGTGATTTTACCATTAACTGGTTTACCACGCCTTGACGGAAACCCCTTTACCGGATTGTCAAAAGCAACGGCAGTATAGTATCCTGTCTCTTTAAAATTACCAAAAGATAATACATTATCTTTTTCCTCAGCATTTGATTGACGAACCTGAAACAGTTTATCGTCGCGATATAACGCATAATACTTGCCGGCATCTGCCCCTGAAATCCCAATACTTGTCGTTTGCCGACCATCCCCGCAAATATCGGATCCCATCAAATTACCAATCTGAGCAAATATTCCGCTGGTGACACAAAAGAAAAATGTCAGCGTCAGTATTAAACTTTTACTTGTCATATATACATTGTACTCAGTTTACCAATTAAATGTTGTATTTTTCTTTCCTGTCTTAAAGTAATTTATCCGGTAAATTCGCGCCAATCAACCAACTTTATCACAAAAAATAAGCAAAATTGTTATAGTCCGGCAAAACTAATAAAAACTATGTTAAAAAAAACCTGTAAAAGTAACTGTTTTTATAAAGGAAAAATAAGTTTCGATAATAATTCAGCCCTTCCTTTTCCAGCAAAAAGGCTCATTCTTTATTTACCATAAATACTCAGGAAAAATCTAAATACCCTTTGACGGTCATTATGAATTAGTTGCAAAATTACAATAAATGGTTGATTGACCTACAAAGGGTTTAGTTTTTTCTTCCCGAAATTGAAATCAGGAAAAAAAGCGCTCATTTAACCAGGAATGACTGTGTGGTTTTTCCGGAAAGTGTTTTTAATACACAGAAATATTGTCCGGGCGCATACCCTGCGGCGTTTAACTCTGCATTATAAATCCCCTGATTTACCGGATGATCAATTACTGTTTCTATTACTCTTCCCGACCGATCAAAAATTTGCAGGGTACAATTTCCGCTGCGGGCTACAGCGAAATGAATGTTTGTAACACCCTGAGAAGGATTGGGATAAATTTGTATAATTCCATCCTGTTGGGGTTTGGATTCATCAAGTCCAAGTCCGCCGGTTACCGACTGCCGGATTGCCTGTTGGACTGGCGCCTTATACAAAGAGTCGTTGTACTTGTAAACCATCACTACGATTTGGCAATTTTCGGGAATCCATGCAGAATCGAGGCTTACCGAAACCGACTTTGTTACGGAGGCGTTTGCAGGCCATGAAGGACCGATAAGCGAATCCCCTTTCCTCCAGAATTCCATTTTTCTCACTATATTGTAATTAAAATAGTTCTCCCGATACGGAAGCCCTTGTACATCAGGGGTGGCACAACCGGTGTTGGTATGGTGAATGTGTTTGATATTACCTTCAGTAACTATTACGTTGTACCAGTAAGTTCCGCTGATGTTCGCGCCAATATTGGTAGCTTTGATCTGCATGTTTACCATCCGGGTTGCCGGAACCCATGTTTTAGAAAGAAATTCGAGTTTTACCGGCGCATCGGGATTCCGGGAATACCGGCTTGCCAATGAATCCCTGACAGATGCAAACGGCACATCAAACCCCAGTCCATCAATAAAACCGCTGGGTTCATAAAGCGCATTAAAAAAAGAAAAAGCGCTATCGCCTCTGTATTGCGTAAAATAAGATCCGGGACCGTGAAGAGCCAGCGTAATAGTGTTGGGAAATTCAGGAGAAACCCGTGCATTAATAATTGAATCCATGCAGGAACATGGACCGCATTCGGTGCTGGTAAGGTTGTATAATACAACATTGCGCGGATTTTGAGCAGTCAGAATGATTGCTGAAACTGCAACGAGGCAGATGGTTAAGATGAACTTTTTCATAGTTATAGTTTTTTTCAAAGATACAATGTGGATTAGTCAATGTCAAATGAAATTTTTATTTGTTAAATCAACAATATCTGCTTTCGCCTGCCAACAAATAGCTCTTCCAGATAATGTTGCTTTATGCCGAAAAATTCTTTTAATTCTCTGATGCTTTCGAGATTTTTTTCTCTGAAAAGAGGTTGTCCGATAATTTTTCGGCCTACTATCATTACATTTTTCGGGGTATGTTCGGTGGAGATAAACTCGAAGACCTGGGCTTTATATCCATGTGCTTCGAGAATCAAAGCGCGGATTCCGTCGGTGATTATCTCCGCCTGCCTCTCTTCAAGGATTCCGTGTTTAGTGATTTCTTTCAATGAATTCGTTACTTTGAAATCTTTTCGAATCTGTTTATGACAACAAGGGGCGCATACAATAAGCGACGCCCCGGCTTCGATCCCTCTGAAAATAGCGTCATCGGTTGCTGTATCACAAGCGTGCAGGGCGATCAGAATGTCAATTTTTTCCAACGCTACTTCCCTGATTGTTCCGGTAATAAAATGAAGGTTAGTAAAACCTGACTTCTCAGCGATTTCATTGGATAGTTTTACCAGTTCATTCCTCGATTCAACGCCGGTCATCACTGGCGATTTCCCAAGTTTTGCAGTAAGATAGTCATACAGCGCAAAGGTGAGGTATCCTTTGCCGGAGCCCATATCGGCAATGTGAAATCCATCGGGCAACTGAAGTTCCCTGATAAATGGTTCAAGAAGTTCGATGTACCGGTTTATCTGAATGTATTTGTCGCTCATCTCCCTTCTTAACTCAAATCTGGCATTCAGAATGCCCAGCTCGCGCAAATAAATGTTACCGGAAGTTTCGATAATCCTCGCCTTTTGCCGATCATGTTTTAATGGTGAAATTGGTTGTTCGCTAACGGAATGAACGGAAAGTTTAGCTTTGCCGTTTTTTGAGATGGAAAGTTGAACTGTTTCCCCGGTAGAAAAAAGATCGGCGCTGAAAAAATCCTGCTTTAGTGATTCTTTAATCAACAGAATGCCTTCATCAACCTGATAATTCTTTGTTATATCATTTGTTGGATATCGGTAAACGAAATTCAGTCTGATCCCGCTTTTCAGTTCAACCAACGTTACGATAAGGCTTTTTAGCTTTTCTGTTCGTATCCGGGGATTGCTAATAACAAGTTTGATCAGCGTTTTCTGACTGATGAAAAATTGGAGTTTTTCAAAGAAATTGTCGCCCGGTTGATTATCCATGATTTATCAATTATAATGTAAGTGTTGGAAATTGGGTAGTCTATATAATTTTTTGGCTAAAGCCAGGCGCTTTTTTATCCTTGCAACCAATAGCTAAAGCTATTGGCAATTCAAAATAGCATTTGTCAGCTTCAATTGCCTCCAGCTTTAGCTGTAGGTTAACTATTGGCAATTCAAA
>JBAXRP010000065.1:0-18459 GCA_037131145.1 Bacteroidota bacterium | reverse complement strand
CGACCATGATCACGACCATGATCACGACCATGATCACGACCATGATCACGACCATAATCACGATTTTGATCATAAATAATTAATCAGCATTAAGATAATAACATAATGGATGAATTTTCAAAATATGCAACCCGGCATTTAAGCATCAACAGCCTTACCCTTGCCAAATACAAAAGCATTTCTGCCAACTACATCTCCCCTACCATCATTGAAGAGCGTCAGTTAAACATTGCTACAATGGATGTTTTTTCGCGGCTTATGATGGACAGAATCATTTTCCTTGGCGTTCCCATTGATGATTATGTAGCTAATATTATCCAGGCTCAATTGCTTTTCCTTGAATCGGTTGATTCGAGAAAGGATATTCAGATTTACCTCAACACACCCGGAGGTTCTGTTTATGCCGGTCTGGGAATTTATGATACCATGCAGTACATCAATCCCAACGTTGCTACTATCTGCACAGGCATGGCAGCCTCGATGGGGGCTATTCTGCTCTGCGCCGGTGAAAAAGGGAAACGCACCGCGCTGAAACATTCGCGGATACTGATCCATCAGCCAATGGGAAGCGCCGAAGGTCAGGCTTCTGATATTGATATTACCGCCCGCGAAATTCAGAAACTAAAAAAAGAGTTGTATGAAATCATCTCCCTTCATTCGGGGCAGCCGTATAAGCGAATTCTTAAGGACGCCGACCGCGATTACTGGATGACCAGCGAGGAAGGTCGCGATTATGGAATGATTGATGAAATTCTTGTCAGAACCAAAAAGGACGCCTGATGGCAAAAATAGTTGAAAAGTGCTCTTTTTGCGGCAGATCGAAAAAAGATGCGAGCATGATTATAACGGGATTGGATGGAAATATCTGCGATTTGTGCGTCACGCAGGCTCAAACAATCCTTGATGAATCGCTTCCTTCCCGCGCCAAAAAACAACGAAGCTCTACCGATTTCAAGCTTATGAAGCCGGTAGAAATTAAAAACTATCTCGATCGTTACGTAATCGGACAGGAAGAGGCAAAACGGGTTATTTCTGTGGCAGTATATAACCATTATAAAAGGATTCAGCATAGTTCAACGCACCGCGAGGATGATGTGGAAATTGAAAAATCCAACATCGTAATTGTCGGTGAAACCGGCACAGGCAAAACTTTGTTAGCGAGAACTATTGCAAAAATGCTGAATGTTCCCTTTTGCATAGCCGACGCCACCGCGCTCACTGAAGCAGGTTATGTTGGCGAAGATGTGGAGAGTATCCTGTCTCGACTTTTACAGGTTGCAGATTATGATGTTAAAGCCGCCGAACATGGCATTGTTTTTATTGATGAAATTGATAAAATTGCAAGAAAAGGCGACAACCCTTCGATAACCCGCGATGTGAGCGGCGAAGGCGTGCAGCAGGCGCTTCTGAAAATGCTCGAAGGTTCCATAGTTAATGTTCCTCCGCAGGGCGGAAGAAAACATCCGGAACAAAAGATGGTCCAGATAAATACGCAGAATATCCTGTTTCTCACCGGAGGCGCATTCGACGGAATTGATAAAAAAATATCAAGCCGTTTGCAAACCAACAAAATTGGATATAAGGCTGACCGGAAACGCGAAATCATTGACAAAGACAATATCCTTCAATATATCACGCCGGTTGATCTGAAAGCTTATGGTTTGATCCCTGAACTCGTTGGAAGACTGCCAATCGTCACTTTTATGCACATCCTCGACAAAGCAACCTTACGCCGAATCCTCACCGAACCCAAAAATTCACTGATAAAACAATATACCCGGCTTTTCGAACTAGATAATATCAAGGTTACTTTTGAGGAAGAGGCGTTGAATTTTATTGTTGACAAAGCTATTGATTTCAAACTTGGCGCCCGCGGTCTCCGCTCAATCATTGAGGGAATCATGAATGACGCAATGTTTGAATTACCCTCCGATAATGCAATTAAAGCGCTTAGAATAACCGAGACTTTTGTTGAGGAGCAATTTCTCAAAACAAGCATGGCGCGATTAAAGGTTGCTTAATACCAAACCCGGCTGCTTTTCCGTTATATTGACAATTCTGCTCAACCGGGATGCCAATGAAACAACCAATACTTTTCCTGCTGCTTTTCCTTTTCATCATCAGCAAAGCATTTCCACAAGACACTCTGAAACCAACCAATCAGACTCAGGTTGTTGACGGCGACACGCTTACCCTCGTTGACCTCAGCGCTGTGATGATATTTCCTCCGGTAAAGTTCGAAAATAAACGGCAAGCCGTGAGATTTGACAGGCTCGTTTATAACATCAAAAAAGTTTATCCTTATGCAAAACTTGCCGGCGAGCGACTGAAATACTATAAGACAGTTCTTGATACTATCCCGGTTGAAAAAGCCAGAAAAATCTATATGAAAAAGGCGGAAAAGGAGTTGCAGTCAAAGTTTGGCGATCAAATCAGAGACCTGACCTATTCCCAGGGGAAAATTCTGATTAAATTAATTTACCGCGAAACAGGAAGCTCTACTTACGACATAGTAAAGGAGCTGCGTGGCGGCTTTACCGCTTTTATTTGGCAAACGCTTGCGCGGATTTTCGGATACGATCTCAGAACCAGCTACGAACCGGATGGAAATGATCAGGTTATTGAGCAAATTGTGCTGATGATTGAATCAGGTGCGCTTTAATTTTTCATTTTACCTTAATACCACTAACTTTACCAACGAATCGGAATCAGGCAGATGAAATTATCCATTGTCGTAGTCAATTACAATGTAAAGTACTTTGTTGAACAATGTCTGCATTCTGTTCAAAATGCCTGCAATGGATTGGACGCCGAAATTTTCGTTGTTGATAACAATTCGGTGGATGGTTCGGTGAGGATGATCAGGGATAAATTTCCGGAAGTAAATCTGATTGAAAATAAAGAAAACAAAGGGTTTTCCTACGCTAATAACCAGGCTATAAGGAAAGCCGCAGGACAATATATTTTATTGCTTAATCCCGACACCATCGTTGAGGACGATACCCTGAAAAAGGTTGTGGAATTTATGGATTCCCATCCCGATGGCGGCGGTCTTGGCGTAAAAATGCTTGACGGCAAAGGGAAGTTTCTACCAGAAAGTAAACGTGGGCTTCCTACACCGTTGGTGGCTTTTTTTAAAGTTTTCGGTTTTTCCGCGCTCTTTCCCAAATCGCATCTTTTTGGAAAATACCACCTGGGCTTTCTCGATAAAGATAAAATCCATGTTGTGGATGTTTTGTCGGGCGCTTTTATGCTACTCCGAAAATCAGTTCTGGATAAGATTGGTTTGCTGGATGATGAGTTTTTTATGTACGGCGAAGATATTGATATGAGCTACCGGATCACAAAAGCCGGATATAAAAATTATTACTTCCCCGAAACCCGTATCATTCACTACAAAGGCGAAAGCACCAAAAAAAGCAGCCTGAATTATATTTTTGTGTTTTATAATGCGATGATCGTTTTCGCAACAAAGCATTTTTCGAAAGAAAATGCAAGAGCCTTTTCGATGATGATCAATTTTGCGATCTATTTCAGAGCCTTTATTTCGATCTTCACCCGATTTATCAGTAGGATCATGTTGCCGGTAATTGATACTCTGTTAATCTTTGCCGGAATTCTTGTGATAAAAAATTATTGGGAGCGAAATTTCATCTATCCCGATGGCGGTCACTACCCTTTTACTTTTCTCTATATTTCTGTACCTATTTATTTGTTTATATGGCTGTTATGTATCTACCTCAGCGGTGGTTATGATAAACCGGTGAAGTTGTTGAAAATAATCCAGGGAATGTCAGTCGGAACGGTTATAATTCTGGTTATCTATTCATTGCAAAATAAAGAGTACCATTTTTCACGGGCGCTGATTATTCTTGGCGCTCTCTGGGGAACCCTCATTATGACCGGCGCGCGATACCTGTTTCACCTTTTGAATATCAGTGGTTATCGCCTGAATTCAGAAAAGAATAAAAGATTTGTTATCATTGGCGAAAAGGATGAATCTGAAAGAGTTTCCCGGCTCATTCAGCAAACAGGAATGAATCCGGCGTTTATCGGATTGGTAAGTTTCCAACTGCATCGTAATACTTCGAATGGTTTTATTGGTCATCTTGGACAAATAAAAGAGATTATCACCATCCACAAAATCAATGAACTGATTTTTTGCGCCAAGGATGTTCCCGCTCAGGTAATTATGGATAAAATGTCGGAATTAAAAAATGAGCAGGTTGATTACAAAATTGCACCGCCTGAAAGTCTTTCGATAATCGGCAGCAATTCAATAAATACTTCCGGCGATTTGTACGTTATTGATATCAATGCGATCACCAAACGATCGAACCGGAGAAACAAACGATTGCTTGATGTTCTTGCATCTTTGACCTTGCTGGCGCTTTTCCCGGCGGCGCTTTTTTTGGTAAAAAAACCGGGAGGGTTGCTGAAAAATATTTTTCTGGTTATGTTTTCCAGAAAGTCATGGGTTGGATTTTCGCCTCATTCGTCGCAGGAACCTCATAAACTTCCAGAGATAAAGAAAGGAATACTTACGCCGCTTGATGCTTTTAACCAAAAGAGATTGACCGAAGAAACCACTTCCCGTCTCGATCTGCTTTATGCCCGCGATTATAAACCGGGAAACGATATCAACATCATCATCAAAGGTTTTAGAAATCTTGGAAGGCATTAAATTGACTATTTTTGCATAAACCAATAAAAAAGGTGTATATGGCAAATTATGAACTGGTTGTGCCGAAACTCGGCGAGAGCGTGATCGAAGCCACAATCACAAAATGGATGAAACAGGTTGGGGATACCATAAATGAGGATGATCCCATTGTGGAAATCGCTACCGACAAAGTGGATTCTGAAATTCCTTCTGGTGTTTCAGGAAAACTTGTTAAAAAACTTTTTAACGAAGGTGATAATGTTGCAGTTGGAGCCGTTTTCGCAATAATCGAAACAAATTCCAACATACAACCTTTAATTGATAAACCTGTTGCCGGGGATGGCGAAAGCCTTATGGGTGTTACAGAACCTGCCATTGGCGTTTTATCGGCCAATGCTGAACCGGCAGGGCAATCGGTAACATATTCGAAACCTGAAACCGACGAGCCTTCGGGCGTCAGGTTTTATTCGCCGCTTGTGAGAAGTATCGCCCGGCAGGAAAATATTTCCTTTACCGAACTCGATTCTATTAATGGCAGCGGAAAAGATGACCGGATAACAAAACAGGATCTTCTAAATTACATTGAAGCCAGAAAAACGAGTTTGAAGCCGACGCAGGTTCCGGTCACCGTTAACGCTTACGTTGAACCGGAAACGAATTTATTACCGGCTCCAATAATTCAGCAGATTCTGCCGGGCGAAAGTCGTATTGTGGAGATGAACCGGATTCGCCAGTTAATTGCCAGCCACATGGTTAAATCGGTTCAGACTTCGCCCCATGTTACATCCTTCATGGAGGTTGATATGAGTAATATTGTAAAATGGCGCGATAAAAATAAAGATACCTTTCAGAAACGTGAAAATGAAAAACTGACCTTCACCCCCATTTTTATTGAAGCTATAGCCAAAAGCATCAGGGATTTTCCAATGGTCAATGTTTCGGTTGACGGGGCAAAAATCATGGTTCATAAGAATGTGAATGTAGGAATGGCAGTGGCGTTGCCGAATTTCAACCTCATAGTGCCGGTTGTAAGGAATGCGCATGAGAAAAGTCTTCTTGGCATTGTAAAAACCGTTAACGATCTCGCCGAGCGCGCAAGGAAAGGGAAACTGGTTCCTGATGAAATCAATGGCGGAACAATCTCAATGACCAATCTCGGATCATTTGGAACCATCATGGGAACGCCCATCATCAATCAGCCGCAGACGGCCATTGTGGCAGTTGGGGCAATTAAAAAGCGCGTTGTTGTAATTGAGTCGCCCGATGGAGATACCATTGCCATACGCCCGATAATGATGATTTCCGTTACTTACGATCACCGCGTAATTGACGGCGCGCTTGGCGGACAATTCCTCGCCCGGCTTGTGCAATACCTTGAAACTTTCGACACTAACCAACCAATTTAATGGAACTCAGACTTACCAGACCTATCGCTTTTCTTGATCTCGAAACAACCGGAATCAAAGTAGCTACCGACCGAATTGTTGAAATTTGTATTCTCCGGGAACAAATTGACGGATCCACGAAAATTAAAACGCTTCGCATCAATCCCGAAATGCCAATTCCTCCCGAAGTAACCGCCATTCATGGTATTACCGATGAAGATGTAAAGGATTGCCCCACCTTTAAGAAGGTCGCCAATGAGTTATCTCAGTTCCTTGAAAACTGCGATCTCGCCGGCTTTAATTCCAACCATTTCGATATTCCTATGCTCGTTGAGGAATTTCTGAGGGCAGGTATTGAATTTGAATTGAAAGGGCGTCGGTTTATTGACGTTCAAAACATCTTTCATAAAATGGAGCCGCGGAATCTTGCAGCCGGTTACAAATTTTATTGTGATAAAGATCTGATAAACGCCCATAGCGCCGAAGCTGACACAGTGGCAACATATGAAATTCTTAAAGCCCAGCTTGACCGATATGCCAATGTTGCCGTAAAAGACCGCAACGGAAAAATCATCCAGCCGATTGTCAATGATATGAGAGCGCTGAGTGAGTTTTCATATACAACCAAAGCGGTTGATTTGATCGGACATATCGTTTATAACGACAAAAATATTGAAGTATTCAACTTCGGCAAGCATAAGGGCAAGGCTGTAAACCAGGTTTTCCGCGATGAGCCATCATATTATGACTGGATGATGAAAGGCGATTTTCCTTTATCCACAAAAAGAGTTCTCACAAAACTCAAACTCCGCGGCTTCAATAATGAATCGGTTAAACTCGAATTATTTTAGACATTTCAAACATGAAAATTATTTGCATCGGGCGCAACTATGTTGACCATATAAAAGAGTTAGACAACGCCATTCCAACTTCGCCGGTTTTCTTTCTGAAACCAGATTCTGCCATGCTGATCCGCAACAGACCCTTCTATTATCCTTCATTTTCCACTAATATTCATTACGAAGTGGAACTGGTTTTAAAAATCGGTAAAGTCGGGAAGAATATTCAGAAGAGGTTTGCAAATACTTATTATCAGGAAATTGGCATCGGGCTTGATATGACAGCCCGCGATCTTCAGGATGCTGCAAAGCAGAAGGGACTTCCCTGGACAATTGCCAAAGGATTTGATTTTTCAGCTCCTATCGGGAAGTTTTTTCCCAAAGAACAGTTCCCTGATCCGAAAAACATCGCGTTCCGTCTTGATCTGAATGGAAATCCGGTTCAACATGGAAACTCCGGAATGATGATACACGACTTTGACGACATAATTTCCTCTATATCACAGTTTATGACACTACGTACCGGGGATTATATTTTTACCGGAACTCCAGCCGGAGTAGGTCCGGTAAAGGTTGGCGATAAACTTGAGGCGTGGATTGAGGATGAGAAGGGATTGACCTGCGTGATAAAATAAGCCGGAAATTAACTCAGCACAATATCATCAACAACATTCCCGCCAGCCGCTTTGTTGAGCTCTGCAAGAATTTTCTTTCGCGCATACATTAATTCATTACGCACCGCTGATGAACTAACCTGAACAAACAGCGTCCGGTTGCGGATGTGTAACCGTTCAGTATGTTTTACAATCATTGCGCCAACAACTTTTTCCCATGCCTGCATAACTTTTGCTTCATTCAGTTTGTCCTTCAGGCGATACGTTGTAAGAAACTCTTCGATAGCCTCTTTCAATGGCGTTTCGGTTGATTTTCTAATCCTCGGTTTCCTTATCATTTATCGTGTCATTTGCTAATCAGGATCGAGCCGGGAAATAACAGGAATATTGAAAATTTTATGTTCGATCCCCATGTTGTCGAATATGGATTTGATTCTTTCCTCGCTTGTATCAGTGATAAATACCTGTCCGAAGCTGTTTTCGTTCACCAGCTTAATCAATTGGGCAACCCGCAGGTCGTCGAGTTTATCAAAAACATCGTCGAGTAATAAAACCGGTTTGAAGTCTTTGATATTTCTGGTGTATTCAAACTGGGCAAGTTTTATTGCTATTACAAACGATTTCTGCTGTCCCTGCGAACCGTAGCGTTTTACGGCAAACCCGTCGAGTAAGAGGTCAAGGTCGTCCTTATGAATACCGGTAGTACAATATTGTGCGGCACGGTCTTTTGAAAGCGCCGCCTTAAAGGTTTCGCGGTAATTACAGTCGCTGAACTGGGAAATGTAACTAATATCAACTTTCTCGGAACCATTGCTCAGATATCTGAAATAATATTGAAAAAGCGGGATGAACTCTTCAAGAAACTGACTTCGTTTCTGAAAGATTTCCTGCCCCAGCCTGATCATCTGTTCATCCCAGATTTCAATAGAGGCTTCATCGAAATAGTGGCGCTCGGCAAATAATTTCAGCAGAGCATTCCGCTGAACCAACGCCTTGTTGTACTGAATAAGGGCGTCGAGATAAAATTTATCGAACTGCGAAATCACACTGTCGATATACCTCCGGCGAAGTTCGCTGCCATCGTTAATCAGGTCGCGGTCGTAAGGAGAAATCATAACCAGCGGAAAATTGCCGATGTGATCAGCCAGCCGTTCATACTCCTTTTTGTTGATCAGAAATCTTTTCCGCTGATTTTTCTTTTGAATACATTGAACAAGGTCGCCTGGCGCATCATTGCGAATATATGCGCCATGAATAGCGAAAAATTCTTCCCCATGCCGAATATTTTGTATGTCGAGCGATGAAAAAAAACTTTTGCAAAATGAAAGGTAATAGATGGCGTCGAGGAGATTGGTCTTCCCTACCCCATTATTTCCGACAAAACAGTTAATTTTTTCAGAAAACACAAATTCTGCCTGTCTGTAATTTTTAAAACCGGCAAGCATTAACTTCTGAAGGTACATATCAATCGTGTATTTTCCTGATTACTTCTCCAATCTCCTCCATTAGCCACATGGGTGTGGATGTGGCGCCACAGATTCCAACACTTTTCATCCCTGCAAACCACTGCGTTTCCACCTCAGCCATACTCGACACGAGGTATGTAAGCGGATTCACGTCGAGGCAAACATGGTAAAGAATCATACCGTTGGAACTTTTTTTTCCACTCACAAAGATAACCAAATCGAACCGCGCAGCAAACTCGCGCAAGTGTTGCGACCTGTTGGAAACCTGTCTGCAAATACTGTCATTCCATTCAAAATCAACGGGCTTTCCATTGCTGAATGTTTCCATTTGCCGACGAATGACTGTTACAATTTCGTGAAAACCTTCCACACTTTTAGTTGTCTGGCTGTAGAAGCGCACAGGTCTTGTGAAGTCAATCTGATAGAGGTCATTTATATCGCCGATAACAATTGCAGTTCCGTTGGTTTGTCCTTTAAGACCATTAACCTCGGCGTGCCCTTCTTTGCCGTAAATCACGATCTGTCCGTTTTTTTCGGTCATTTCGATATATCCCTGTTGAATTACATTCTGGAGGTGCAGAACAATCGGACAAGAGGCGTCAATAAGTTCAATGTTATTTTTTAGAGCAATCCGATACGTTTCGGGGGGTTCGCCATGCGCCCGGATCATGACTTTGCAATCGTACATATTTCCGAGGTCAGCGTGATTAATAATTTCAAGTCCGAGTTGCCGTAGCCGCGTTACCTCCATATTATTATGGACAATATCGCCGAGGCAATATAATTTTGGATTTTTCAACAACTCACGCTCAGCTACCTCGATGGCATAAACAACACCAAAACAAAAACCCGAATTTGAATCAATGGTTACCTGCAAGGTTATTGTTTTTTGGCAAATTCGTTGAGATTTATACTCACCGTGATATAATTCGGGTTGGGTGAACCGGATTGAAATGTGGCTCGTGTATAGCTGATATTAAACATTTTGACCCGAAGACCGGCGCCGAAAGAGAAACCAGCCATGCCAGCCTGGTCATATAACTTCATCTCCTGACGTCGTTGATAATTGTAGCCTATCCGTAAAGCAAGAACTTTCGCAATAGTAAGTTCGGCGCCAAGAACAATGTGTCGCATCATTTCGTCGGCGATTTTTTCAACTCCTGATTTTGCTTTCGTCTCCCCGGTAATGGGATCCGGCTGATTTGATGGATTATTCGGGTCCGTGTAGGTAAGGTTCCACCGTTGCAGATTGGTGAATAACTGCGAAAAACGTAAAGGAACATGTTTGAATTTTTCCGATAAACCAATCTGAAGTTCAAAAGGCAGCGCTTCATACTGACCCGGCAGATATGGCGACAACTGCGTTCCAATATTGCGACCAATAATGGAAGCCGTGAATGCCTCGTCCTTTGAGCAGTAGGTTCCGGCAACATCCACCGCTATTCCAAAAGAATGATAGGATTCAAGCTGTGAATAAATCATTTTTCCGTTGGCGCCTATAAAGAACACCGGCGAAAGTTTCCTTCCCCAACCCACATTCAGCGCATATTCTCCCGCCGAAAAATCTCCGGTCTTATTGCCCGCAGCATCGGCTCCTGTGAATTTTCCATAGTTGATAAACTGGAAATTTCCAACAAAACTTCCAACTTTGCTAAAAGTGCGCGAATAAGCAACAAATCCATAATTAATTCCGCCGGGGCTGTTTACATAACTAAGCGCCAGGTGGTTATTCATCTCTTCCGAAATCAATGAAGGATTTGCCTGCGTAAGAGTTATATCATGGTCTCTGACAGCGAGAAAATTGCCCCCAAGCGCAGCAATACGGGCGGAATTTGAATACCCCAGAAATTTGTAGGTTCCGTAACCTCCAATTTGCGCTATAGAAACGTTAGCCGTAAGGAGTAAAAGAATTATTGCACCAGGAATGGTTTGTATAGTTCTGCGCACGATGTGAATATTGGTTTGATATAAACGTCCATCTTTACAGAATATTTTATTCGTTGAAAACACCTTCACTGGTTATGTCATCAACCCGCGTCCGGTTTTTTTGATTTTTTTTGCTTCTGTAAGGTCTAAAACAAGGTTATCAAGAATTCCGTTGATGAACAGTTTACTTTTATGCGAGCTGAATTGTTTGGATATTTCAATGTATTCATTCATGGTTACCTTAACAGGAATCTGACTGAAATTGGTCAGTTCAGTAAGAGCCATTTTAATCAGGAGGATGTCTGTCAATGCAATTCGTTCAAGTTCCCAGTTCCTGGTTCGTGAATCAATAAGTGTATTCCACTCATCGCTTTTAATGATTGTCTTTCTGAAAAGTTCAAGTATAAACTGACGATCTTCTTCCGAATCATCTTCATTTTCTTTGCTGAATAAGGAAATAAGAGTATCGGATTCACTGAAAGATTCCGACATCAGTTTAATAGTTTTGAGTATGAAAATTGCAGCCACTTCGAAATCATCTTCCCAGTATATATTCCTTTCTTCACAATATAATTGAAAGTCAGGTGATTTAGCGATGAATTTTCGGAACAACTTTTCAACAAACTCCTGGTCTTCAACATAATTATCAATACCTGAATGAATATAAGCAATATACTCCTTACTTATTTTCAGTTTCTGATAAACCTTCCGTATTACATTCTGTTCCTCCGTCCAGGATATTTTATAGCGGTCAATCTGTGACCCAAGGTCTTTATTTTGCTGTAACTGACCAATCAACCGGTTATCTAACAGCTTATGGCTGGGATTGATTTCGTCGGGGGTGGGAAAAAATTTCGTCTTGGATTCTTCCATCCGAAACCGATAAAAATGAATCAGTTCAAGAAGGAACGACAACTGTGTGTAATAAAGCTCGTAAACCTGATCGATGCTTTTCAGAAGATTTTTTTCTGCAACTTCAATTCTCGCTTCGCCACCCTGAAAGTACGAATAGAGTGATTGAAGTACTTTGATTCGAAAATGTCTCCTGCTTAACATAAGTGATGTATGAAAAAGAACATGACCCGGCATCTCATTATAAGGCTGCAAAGCTAAGCAATTAAGAAATAAATTTTGTTTTCAAATAATATTTATATTTTTGCGTCCGGCAAAAGAATGATGTCTATCAATAACAAATAACGAGACAACGGAATGGAAGAAATTGAAAATAAGGATCGTGACAGGGAAGAAATTTTTTCACGCGCTGTTCGCGCCGGGAAGCGAACATATTTTTTTGATGTAAAGTCAACTATTGGCGAGGATTTTTACATTACTATCACAGAGAGCAAAAGACGTTTCAACAATGACCAGGGAAAGTTTTTCTATGAAAAGCACAAACTGTTTCTATACAAGGAGGATTTCGATAAATTCGCTTTGGGTTTAAGCGATGTTATCGAGTTTATTCGCACAGGTCATGCTCCTGAAAGGCCCGATTTTATTGACGAATTACCTGAAAACAGCAAGCCGGATGGACTCCGGATGACGCATAAGACTATTGAATTTGACGATCTTTCAACTGATCGCGATCCTCATTAATCTCCAACCGGTTTTTTCCTGTCCCGCCTCCTGGCGGGAAAAGCGCTCAGCTTAAAAACTTTTCAACAATCCACATTCGATTGTTATTTCGATGTAATTTTGTCACCTTGTTTTATTAAAAATGGGTAAAGTAATTGCAATTGCAAATCAAAAGGGAGGCGTAGGTAAAACAACCACTGCCATTAATCTGGCAGGCGGACTTGCCGTGCTCGAATATAAAACTCTTGTTATTGACGCCGATCCGCAGGCTAATGCCACATCGGGCGTTGGATTCGATCCGCGGAATATTAAAACCAGCATTTACGAATGTATCATAGACGATGTTGAAGCCAGGAATATCATTTTGACAACCGCCACCCCTAATCTGTTTCTGTTACCTGCACACATTGATCTGGTTGGCGCTGAGATTGAAATGATCAACCTGCCCAACAGGGAAAAAATGATGCGAAAAGTGATCGCTCCTATCAAAGATGATTACGATTTCATCATTATTGATTGTTCTCCGTCATTAGGTCTGATAACAGTTAATTCTTTAACCGCTGCGGATTCAGTAATTGTTCCTGTCCAATGCGAATACTTTGCTCTTGAGGGCCTCGGCAAACTGCTGAATACTATAAAAATAGTCCAGACCCGTCTAAACCCTGCGCTTGATATAGAAGGTATCCTGCTTACTATGTACGATAATCGTCTGAGTCTTGCAAAACAGGTTGTGGAAGAGGTGAAAACCCATTTCCAGCAAATGGTATTCAGAACCATTATCAACCGTAACACAAAGCTGGGAGAGGCTCCAAGTTACGGACATACAATTATGATGCACGACATCAACAGCTCTGGCGCCATTAATTACCTTAACCTTGCGAGAGAGATCATTCAGAATAACGAGCTAACAAAGTTGTCAAACTCCGAAAAAGAAATCAATGTCTGATACCCATGGGAAAAAGAAAGCCTTGGGAAGAGGTCTGAGCGCACTGCTCGACACATCCGGTTCTGATAACCCCCAGGTTAACCTCCCCGATGAATTTATTTCCGGCAGCTTCCGACAGGTCAGAATTGACCAGATTGATGCTAACCCTTTCCAGCCGCGGAATCATTTTAATGAAAATGAACTCCGTGAACTTGCTGACTCAATAAGAGAGCATGGAATTATTCAACCGTTGACCATCCGGAAAATTGACTCCAACAAATATCAGCTTATCTCAGGAGAACGCAGGCTTCGCGCCTCGCAACTTGCCGGTTTGATTGAGGTTCCCGCCTATATCAGGGTAGCTAACGACGAGCAGATGCTCGAAATGGCGCTGGTTGAGAATATTCAGCGTGAAGAACTCAATCCTATCGAGATCGCTATCAGCTTTCAGCGGTTACTTGAAGAGTGCCATATTAAACAGGAAGAATTGAGTCATAAAGTTGGCAAAGACCGCACAACTATATCAAACTATATAAGGTTGCTTAAACTTCCTAACGAAATTCAGGTTGCCGTTAGGGATAATCTGATCTCCAATGGACATGCCCGTGCGATGATCACACTGAATGATGAAAAAGCACAGTTGGTGATACTGAAAAACATTCTCGAAAAAAAATCTTCAGTGCGGCAGGTTGAGGAAATGGTGAGAAACATAGCAGTAGAAGAAGAAAAAAAGGTTGTTGTCGTTATGCCGCAACACGACCGCATTAAGGAAAAATTTGAAAAAGCAAGATTAGCCCTACTCGGAAAACTCCAGTCGGGAGTTGATTTGAAAGTGAACAGGAATGGTTCAGGTAAAATCATCATTTCGTTCAATTCAGATGAGGATTTCGAAAGGATTATCTCCAAATTTCATTCTTAGATGAAACGAATTTTCTTTCCGCGGCTTCTCTTTCTTTGTCTTTGTTTCTGTATGCCTGTTTTTACTTTTGCCCAGGAAGATAACGGCTTTGTTGAATTACCTGATTCCGTTCGCGAAAAGGAACACTCTCCAACAAAAGCAACTCTCATGTCGGCGTGTCTTCCGGGACTGGGTCAGATTTACAATAAAAAATACTGGAAAGTTCCCGTGCTTTATGTCGGTTTCGGCATTATGGGATATTTCATATACACCAATGCTGATCTATACCTCACTTTCAAATGCGCCTACATCGAATCATCATACGGCGTCAAGAATGGCTCGTACAGCAGCCTTGTAAACCGATACAAGACAGATGAATTACTTTCTGCCCGTGAATATTACCGCCGTAATCTGGAGGTCAGCATTTTACTAACAAGTTTGTGGTACGTATTGAATTTGCTGGACGCCACCGTTGACGCTCATTTATATACCTTCAACATCAGTAAAAATCTCTCCTTTAAAGTAGAACCGCAGGTTCAGCCAGGCGGATATGCATATCGACCTTCGGCAGGGATAAAACTAAAAATAAATTTTTAATAAACCTTTTTTAACATCAATGAAAATCGCTCTATTCGGATATGGAAAAATGGGCCAGGAAATTGAGAAACTGGCAATCAAAAAAGGACACGAAATCGTTTTGATTTACGACAGTCTTGAAGATTGGGATGACAATGGCAACCTTTTGTCTGAAGCAGACGTAGCCATTGACTTTTCATCTCCAATAAGCGTCGTGGAAAACATATATCATTGTTTTGAGGCAAAGATTCCCATCGTTGTGGGAACAACAGGTTGGCTCGACGACCTTGACAAAGTGCGTCAGGATTGTATGGCAAAACACCAATCGCTTTTTTTTGCTCCAAATTTCAGTATCGGAGTTAATCTTTTTTTCAATCTTAACAGGTATGTTGCGCAACTTATGTCGAAATGGGAAGACTATTCCATTTCCATTGAAGAAACGCACCATATCCACAAACAAGATGCTCCTAGTGGAACAGCCATTGTGCTTGCGAACGATATAATCCGGTATTCGGAACGCAAGGAGAAGTGGGTCAATGAAATTGTTGAAAATCCAGAGGAACTCGGCATCAAATCGTACCGCACCGACAATGTACCGGGAACGCATGTTGTGAAATACGAATCGGATGAAGACTGTATTGAGATTATCCATACAGCTAAAAGCCGAAGGGGTTTTGCAATGGGCGCCATGCTCGGCGCCGAATGGATTATCGGAAAAAAAGGGTTCTTTGATATGAAAAATCTGCTTGAATCACAATTATTTATTGAACGGAAATAAGAAACTGTCATAAGTTTCGTTTTGATAATACATCTTTAAAATCCTGTCCCATGAATCTGTACATGATCATTACGATCTTTTCTTTTATCCTGTCAATTGCCGGACTCTGGGGTATTTTTGAAAAAGCCGGCGAAAAAGGCTGGAAAATCCTTGTTCCTTTTTACAATTTTTATATCTGGTTGCAAATCATCAAAAAACCAGTATGGTGGTATATTTTTCTGCTGGTTCCATTTATTAACGTGTTCGTTATTTTACTGATGATTGTTGAAGTGTTGAAATGCTTCAAAAAACATGGTCTGCTCGACCAGGCGCTTGGGGTTCTGTTCCCTTTTATTTACCTGCCATACCTTGCATTTTCAAAGAAGGAAAAATATTTTGATCCTACAAAACAACCGCCGGTGATAAAATCAGCCGTGAGGGAGTGGGTTGACGCAATAATTTTTGCCGTTATTGCCGCGAGTATTATCCGCATTTTTCTGATCGAAGCCTATACAATTCCCACGTCGTCGATGGAAAAAAGCCTTCTTGTAGGCGATTACCTTTTCGTGAGTAAAGTCAGTTTTGGTCCGAAAGTTCCTAATACGCCGCTGGCATTTCCGTTTGTTCATCATACGCTTCCGCTTTCCGAATCAACCAAATCTTATGTTGAATGGATTAAACTTCCATATTACAGGTTCCCAGGCCTCGCCAAAATTAAAAATATGGATGTGGTGGTTTTCAATTATCCCGATGGAGATACACTCTCCACCAAATTCCAGAGCAATGCAAGCTATTATCAGTTGGTGCGCAGCTATGGCAGAGACGCTGTTTGGAATAATAAACAGTATTTTGGGGATATCATCGCCCGTCCGGTTGATAAACGCGAAAATTTCATCAAAAGGTGCATCGGCATTCCAGGCGATACTATCCGAATTATAGACAGAACAGTATATATCAATGGTAAACAAGCTCAAAATCCAGGTAATCTTCAGTATAAATATCTGGTGAAAACCGATGGAAACCCTATCAATCAGAAAAACTTTGAAAAACTTGATATCACCGAAACAATTTCAACCGATAACAATGGAACTTATGAATTGACGCTTTCGGAACAGGCTATTGAAAAACTCAGGCAATACGGCAATGTGGTATCAATTGAACCGGTAGTTGCGCCAAAAGGTCAGTGGGATTCAAATCTTTTTCCCTACGATTCAACATACCCCTGGAATGTAGATAATTTTGGTCCAATCTGGATTCCAAAACAGGGTGTTACAATCCCATTGAACATGTCGAACATTCCTTTTTACAAACGGATTATTGGTGTTTTTGAAGGAAACGAACTGAAAATAGCTGACGGAAAAATTTATATCAACGGTAAAGAGGCATCTCAATACACCTTTAAAATGGACTACTACTGGATGATGGGAGATAACCGCCATAACTCAGCCGATTCAAGGTACTGGGGATTTGTACCTTATGATCATGTGGTGGGAAAAGCCGTTTTCGTATGGCTTTCATTGGATCCAAAGAAATCTCTGCTCGATGGGAAAATCAGATGGGGCAAACTGTTCCGATTCGTAAAATAATTACCTTTGTAACTTATACACCCTCAACCCATCAACCCCTTAAAAACAATTCACATGAAAAAAAACCTCGTATTAATCGTTATTTTATTTTGCTCTTTCTTCCTGAACCTGAATTATGCTATTTCAGGAAAACCCTTCGAAGGAGTGATCACTTTTAAGATTACTTACCCGGATAATAAATTTTCCGAAAGCCAGATGGCTATGTTTCCCAAAGTTCTCACCGTTTCCATTAAAGGGACAAAATCACGTTCCGATTTACAGATGAGCGGCATGAATACCGTTGAAATTACAGATTATACAGAAAAAACCAAGGTAGCCTTGCTCAACATGATGGGACAAAAATATGCCATTAAACAAACCAGCGCCGAAATTGAAAAGGAGATGGAAAAAGGGGGAAAGGCGACGGTTGAAATAACGAATGAAACCAAGGTAATCGCCGGCTATACTTGTAAGAAAGCAGTGGTTACATTGAATGACGATGGCGTAAAAACCACTTTCGAAGCCTATTATACCAGCGAACTCGGAGGCAAGATAGCAAACTTTGATAATCCTTTATATAAGGACATAGATGGGATTCTGCTCGAATTTGTAGTCAATAACAGCAAAGTGAACATGAAGTTCACAGCAACCGCTGTTGAAAAAAAGAGTTTACCGGCAAAAGATTTTGAAATTCCTTCAGACTATCCCTTTACCACCCAGGAAGAATTGAAAAGCAAATTAGGCGGCGGCAACGAATAAGTATCATGGCCAGAGCAATAAATCCGGGTAAAACCAATACTTTCAGGGAGGAGTCAAAGGAGGAAAATATCCGGGAAGATTCGATTCCTGAGCCGGAAATTGCGGCAAAAAAAGAAAAGAAAAAAAAGGAAACAGTTTCTGAAAAAACCAAACCTCCAAAGGAGAAAAACATTCCAACTCAAAAGGAGCTCGCACACAGGGAACAACGGTTTCGCGTAGTTGGTCTGTTTTTTCTGCTTTTCTCATTATATCTGCTTTTTTCCTTCACTTCATACCTGCTCTCCTGGCAATCTGATTTCAGTTTTACCGATACCATTTTTAAACATTTCACCTTTGACCGACTCTTTGAAAATAAGATTCCTGTCGAAAACTGGATGGGTAAAATCGGAGCGCTTACAGCCTATTTGTTTATTTCAAAATGGTTCGGCGTCGCCTCTTTTTTCTTTGTTATTATCCTGTTCAATACAGGAATGAAGCAGTTTTTTCACATTCAGATTTTACCTGTACTGAAAAC
>JBAXRP010000064.1:0-18627 GCA_037131145.1 Bacteroidota bacterium | reverse complement strand
CCCATTGATAAAATAGCATGATGTCATTAAGAATGCAACGTAGGTAAACAACCGGGTAGTCATAAAAAATAATATGTTTAAAACCAAGCCCAGTCAAATCCTGTATGGTCTTACAGACTTTGACAGGTCTATCTAACAGCTAAACCTGACAGCGTGTGAAAGACCTGTCAGTGTTTTAAAGACTTATATGACGAAATGGAATTTTCATGAAGTACCGATATTCGTAAATACATAAATTCAAAATGGAAAATAAAAACAAACCTTCGACCAATCTGACTGCTCTTCGCCAACATGTTGAAGCCCTCCTGAAGAACAGTCCTTCGAAAATATCTACCCAACCTTCAGACCCAGATACCATGAAACTCATTCACGAATTGGAGGTACACCAGATTGAGCTTGAAATGCAGAATGAAGAACTCATGCTGGCAAAAAAGCAAACAGAAGAGGCAATAGAAAGATACACTGAATTATATGATTTTGCGCCTTCGGGGTATTTTACGCTTTCCAACGAAGGCAAAATTATCGAGCTAAACCATGTTGGCGCAAAAATGCTTGGTAAAAACCGCTCGTATCTTATGAATCACCTGTTTGGCTTGTTTGTCTCCGACGAAACAAAACTTGTGTTTTGGGAATTTTTAGAAAAAACGTTTAAAAGCAAAGTAAATGAAACCTGCGAAGCAGGAGTTATGGCAGATGGCAATGAGCCAACTTATGTTCACCTTTCGGGCGTAATTACCGAAAACGGCGAACAATGCCTCGTTACCGCTACCGATATCACTGAACGCAAAAAGGCAGAAATTGCGCTACAGGAAAATGAAAAGCGTTTCAGAGATATCACTTTCAGTTTGGCTGATTGGGTTTGGGAAGTGGATGTGAATGGCGTTTATACTTTCTGCTCCGAGAAAAGTTTAGATTTTTACGGGCGCTCAAGCGAATACATGCTGGGAAAAACTCCTTTTGATTTTATGCAGCCCGATGAAGCAAAAAGAGTGGCTGCGATTTTTGCCGGAATAGTTGCAGATACGGCGCCAATTATTGACCTGGAGAATTGGGTTATTGGAAAAAATGGCAAAAAAATCTGTATTCTTACCAATGGCGTTCCCATTTTTGATAAAAATGGAAATCTCCAAGGATACAGAGGCGTTGATAAAGACATTACCGAACGCCATATAGCCGCTGAAAAGGAGAGACGCTATGTTTCAGGACTTGCTGTTCTTGCAGAAGCGGCGGTAAAGTTTATTTCGATAACTCCCGACGACAATATTTATGAATACATAAACCAGGAACTCAGCAACCTGACCGGTGCAAAATACGTCATCATCAATTCGTACAAAAAATCATCAAATACATTAACCACCGAATCATTTTTTTCCGACGATTCAACGAATAAACAAATCAGGCAATTGCTGGGAAGAACAATCGAAGGTTTTACAATGAACCCTGATGATTTCATCATAAATGAATTGTTACGAAAACAAATTTTACTGGTTTCTGGTGGTTTATTTGAATTATGCGGCGAAAAAATCCCGCATGCAATTTGCCGCTCCATTGAAAAACTGATGAATATTGACAAAATTTTTTCAATGGGACTTTGCGCTGATAATGAATTATACGGAACTGCTACTCTGCTCCTTCAAAAGGATGATATAATTGAAAACAATGACATTTTAGACACTTTTATAAATCAAACTTCCGCTGCTTTACAACGTAAATCAATTGATGAATCTTTGAAAGAAAGCGAGGAAGCGCTTAAATACAGCGAAAGCCGTTCACGCGCGCTTATTGAAGCTATTCCCGATTTGATGTTTATGTTAGACAGCGAGGGAATATACCTTGATTTTAAGGCTGACAAAGAAAGCCTTGCCGTTCAATCCCAATCAATTATTGGTAAAAGAAACCGCGACATTATGCCTCCTGAATTTGCCGACATGGTTGATGAAAAAATTAAACTTACCCTCCAAACCAGACAAATACAAGTGTTTGAATATCAATTAGCATTGCCAGGGAAAGGGATATGTGATTTTGAAGCCAGGATGGCGCCCAGCGGCTCCGATAATGTTGTTGCCATTATACGCGACGTAACGCAACGAAAAAAAACAGAACTCGAAATTAAACATAAAACCGAAGAACTGGAACTGCTAAATGCCACCAAAGACAAGTTCTTCTCCATTATTGCCCACGACCTGAAAAGCCCTTTCAACTCAATCGTCGGCTTTAGTTCTATTCTTGTGGAACAGGTAAAGGAAAAAGATTATGAAGGAATCGAGGAATATGCCAATATTATTCTGAAATCCTCAGGGCGGGCATTGGATTTATTGATGAATCTGATGGAATGGGCGCGATCGCAAACAGGGAGAATGGAATTTAATCCTGAATACTTCGAAATGGTGGACTTTCTCAATGAAATAATACTTTCCTTTGATGTTATTGCCGAACCAAAATCAATAATCATAAATACGGCCTTGCCTCTCAATGCTCCAGTTTTTGCTGATAAAGCTATGATTGGCACGATATTTAGAAACCTCATCTCAAATGCAATTAAATTCACCCAGCCAGGAGGAAAGATTACCATTTCGGCAGAGAAGAAACAAAGCGAACTATCAGTAACTGTGAGTGATTCAGGGGTTGGAATCTTACAAGAGAGAATTGAAAAACTATTCAGAATTGATGAAAGTTACTCAACGGCTGGCACCAATAACGAGCGGGGAACAGGACTCGGCTTGATTCTTTGCAAAGAGTTCATCGAAAAACATGGCGGCAAAATCCGGGTGGAAAGCGCAGTGGGAAAAGGGAGTGAGTTTAAAATTACCTTGCCTGTGAGTCATGATAATTGATGATAATGTACTTAAAACTACTCTGAAAACTAAATATTTCTTACCTTAAGCTAACCAGTTATCTTTATATGGCTGAAAGTATAGATTCGAAGCTAAAAATACCAGTTTGCCTGTAAATCATATTTTCCCAAACTCAAAATCCATGAAATCAATCACAAGAAACATCATTTCCCCCTGGATTGGAATCTTTTTACTATTGTTTCTCGCAATCCCCGCGCATTGCAGGCAAACATCATCCGACAGCATTCAAACGATTGATCGGTTACTAACTGCCTACCATAAACTCAACCGTTTTAGCGGCATCGTGCTGATTGCTCAACAAGGCGGCAGTATTTTCTCAAAAGGTTATGGTTATGCAAATATTGAATGGCAGATACCAAATTCACCGAAAACAAAGTACCTGCTTGCTTCCATATCTAAAATTTTCACTGCAACATTGATTATGCAACTGATTGACCAGGGAAAACTGACTCCTGATACAAAACTTGCAGATGTTTTACCTTGGTACAGCAAGGATATTGGCGAACAGGTAACCATCCGTCAACTGCTTAATCATACTTCCGGAATCCCTGATTATATGAATTTTCAAACTCAAGCCTATAATCAGCTCAGTATGGATTTTGGCTCATCTGTGATTGACAAACTTGGATTCGCAAACAGATACTGCTCTGGAAAACTCGAATTTGAACCGGGAACCCAATGGAAATATTCCAATTCCGGTTATTTTTTACTGGGACTTGTGGTTGAGTCATTTTATTACAAACAATTTCATGAGGTTTTAAAGGAGATGATTTTTGACCCACTGAAGATGACCGGAAGCGGTGATTTACAACCTTTCCCCGACAGGGTGGTTGACAAACTGGCGTCTGGCTATATCCGAACCGAAACTGGTTTCAGCCACTCTCCTTACGGGAATATGTCAACTGCTTTCGGCGCAGGTTCGCTCTATTCCACAATGGAAGATTTACTGAAATTCGATCAGGCTTTTTACACTAATACTCTCATTTCAGATAAAAGCAAGGATGCCATGTTTACAACTGGTTTGAATGGATATGGGTTTGGATGGGAATTGAGGGAAATGCCAATCGGACCACAATTGGGGCTACGAAAAACCGAGACAAATGAAGACTCGCTGTGGGCATGGCATACCTCGTATAACCGTATTCCGCAGGATAAATACTTAATTGTGATCATCAGCAACTCCGGCGACGCCCCTTTTACAAAAATGTTTGCCGGAATCACCGATATCCTGTATAATCGTACTCCGGTTTTTCCAAAGGCTCTGCTTAGTGAAACAGTATCAGTTAAATACAAAACGGATGGAATTGCTAAGGCTATTGAATATGGAAAAAAATTGATTGCAGACAATCCCGACAGCCTGGAGATGTCGGAAAGCGAAATGAACGGTTTGGGTTACTTTTTTCTATTATCGGCAAGAAAGACAGAGGCTGTGCAGATTTTCCAGTGGAATACCGAACTGTTTCCAACATCTGTGGACGTATGGAATGGGTATGCTAAAAGCCTGGCAGAAACAGGCAATTATAATGCAGCCGTAAAAGCCTACCGGCAATCGCTGAAACTAAACCCGAAAAATAATCCCGGTGAGGATTTGTTGAAAAAGCTTCAGGAACAGTAAAAACATCTTTTTCAGAAATCGAACAGTTCCCCCAGAAACCCCTTTTTTCTTCGCTGGTTATATCCGCCACCGTAATTTTGATGATCATCATGGTCGTGATGTTTATCATAATGCTGATCCTTGTAACCCATCGGCGGAAATCCATGATTCTGATCCATGCCGGGATTTATTCCAGACGACCGTTCGATAATCTTTTCCAGTTCGCCGCGATCGAGCCATATCCCACGGCATTGTGGACAATAATCAATCTCCACGCCCTGACGGTCTGCCATCAGGAGAGTTATATTACATTTTGGACAGTTCATAATTTTTTGTGGTTTTTGATTTTAAAAATAATGTTGATTTACAGAGTTTCCGGCTTATGTTTATCAGGTTCGATATGAACATGCACAAACGATCGCGGAATTGCCAGAATTATCTCTTGTTCCACGCTATGGGAAATTTCATGTGCCTTTTCAAGTGTAAGTCCGGGCTCAACATGAATTGTAACCTCGATGAAATTTTCGGCGCCGGCGCTCCTGACCTTAAGGTCATGGTACTTAAGAACGGCTGTGGATTGTTTAAGTATTGATTCAAGTTGTGGAACCAGTGAAACCGGACTCCGGTCAAGCAATACATCAACTGCCCGCTTTCCCAACTGGTATGAAACTCCAAGCACAATTAGCGCCACAGCAAGCGCGGCAATCGAATCGGCAAAAAACCATCCGAAATGAGCCAGAATTAAACCCAGCAGTACAACCGCCGAACTCCAGATATCCGTTGAAAAATGCAAAGCGTCGGCTTCCAGCGCCTGGCTGTTGTATTTGCGGGCAACCTTGTATAGGGCTCTGGAACGTAAAATATCAATAACGATGGATGTGACTACCACAATGTAGCTGTAATACTTCACCTCAATATGTGTGTTTCCGCTGACCAGCCGGTTTACACCTTCATAGATAATCCAGGCACAGGTGATCAGCAACAGAAAAGTTTCGACGAGAGCCGAAAAGTTTTCAATTTTTCCATGCCCATAATGGTGGTTTTCGTCAGGCGGTCTATCCGATATTCTAACCGAAAAATATGTAATTATTGCTGCTACAAGGTCAAGCCCCGAATGAAGGGCTTCAGAGAGCAAACCCAGACTTCCCGTAATCAATCCCACAATTAGTTTGAAACCGGTGAGAAAAAATGCCGCGATTACTGAAATGCCTGCGACCCTCTGTTTTTCCTTTTCCATTATGTTCATCATAGTTAGTCTTTATCCTCCCCGTTTTCAATTAGTTGTTCGGTTTCGTCTTCTTCTCCTGTGGGTAAAGGCTGATACAACAGCACATAGAAGAACATCATTATTGGGATTGCAAACCACAAGACTGAAAATATTTTCTGAAACAGGGAAAGTGATACATGCGTTGCATTAATGCGTTTATAGCCTGTAAAAATAGAAAAAATTGTTCCATTATCCCGTTGAAAAATAGTATCGGCAACAATTCCTGTTAGATGTATCCCAACTAATATCAGGAACAGATGCACCACTACGTCATGAAATTCTTCAAAAAATTCTGAATCAACTCCTGACATTAGGTTGAGTCCAAAAATCCCTGTTTCGCCAGAGGCAAAAATGCACATCCCTGAAACTGCCGACGCCAGAGCGGTAATCATTATAAAAAGCATGATAACCGAAGCCAGTGGATTATGTCCGGGATGAGTTGCCTTACTTTTCTTCATTTTTGTGATGAAGGTCCAAAGGGAAGCCGGTGAAACCGGGAAGTCGGAGAACCGGGCATACCGCGGTCCAGTAAAACCCTGAATGATTCTGAAAAGAATCAATCCCCCTATTAGTGAACCAAGGGCGGCGTGGATACCAAGGTACTTTTCTTCCCCACCTAGAATAAAAGTTGCCGTAAATGATATCGCGAGAGCCCAATGAAATAATCGTGTTGGTAATGTCCAGATGTATGTTTTCATGATAATTTATTGATGAATAACGATCGGGTAATCAACTCTTAAAACTCTATTTAACCGCCGAATAGTTACAAAGAAGCTAAAACAAGCGCTTTAATTCGCGTTCTTTGCTTCTCTGCGTATTTGCGCCTTTACTATGGAATTTTTGAAATTTTCGGAGCAGGCTCAATTTTGAATTTTGAAACTTCCGGCAGCCCACCACCCTGCGAGGCATCCAACAGCATTCGCTGCAAAATCATACACCGAACCATATCTGAAAGGAATTGCATACTCCTGAAGTACCTCAGTTCCGGCGCCCAACATCAATCCGATCAGCAGGGCGAGGAAAACTGCATTTTTTCTAATGTTCGGGAAGATGTCCTGCATGTAAAATCCACGGATCTGTAGGAATACGTAACCGCTGAAAATGAAAAGATGAATTAGTTTGTCCGGTTGCAGCAAATCAACGAATTCAGGAAGTTTGGGAAACACCTTACCTGGAATGGCAATAAGGAGCATTATGAACAATCCCCAAAGAATAGGCCAGATGTTGTATTTAAGGAATATACGCAAAGATATTTGGAATTGCAATCCGATCAGGCTCCAATCAGCGACTGATATTGTGAGGCGTCAAGCAATTCTGAAACTTCAGCGGGGTTAGAAACCCTGATCTTAATCACCCAGCCTTTGCTATATGGATCCTGGTTGATTGCCTCAGGAGTGGTTGTAAGGTCTTCATTAAATTCAAGAACTTCACCAGCAACCGGCATAAACATATCCGAAACAGTTTTAACGGCTTCAATAGTTCCAAAAGATTCGTGTCTGCCGAGAGTTTCACCTACGGTTTCTACTTCTACAAAAACAATATCGCCCAATTCATGCTGGGCGAAATCGGTAATGCCGATAAGCGCTTCATCACCATCCAGCATAAGCCATTCATGATCTTTTGTAAACCTGAGATTTGCGGGAACGTTCATAGTTGTTTTGGTTTTAATGTCGCGTCAAAATTACAGCTTTTTTTTGAAACATGAAGAAGCTATGAAAATTTTAATGGCTGAACAGGTTGACGAGTGAAAAGATGAATAAAAAAGTTTCAGATTCACTTGACTTTGTATCATAGTATATCGTACCTTTGTCTGGAATTAGTCTAAATTAAATTTAAAAAACGGTTTCTATGAAAAAGAACATATATATTTCATTTTTTATTGTTTCAGCCTTTGTCATTTCAGGATTTCAGGCAGTCGCTATGAAACATCTTATTCACGTTGGAAGTTATTATTTTACCCCAAACAGTTTGAATGTCAATGTTGGCGATACAATTCGATGGGTATGGGATAACGGTAGTCATACCACTACCTCAACTACAATACCAGCAGGCGCTTCCACATGGGATTCCCCCATGACAAGTTCGGTGCAGACTTTTGAATATCCAGTAGCGATTGCCGGACTATACAATTATAAATGTACGCCACATGCCGCAATGGGGCAGGTAGCTACTTTTACAGCTTCAGCGGTTTCCCCTTCACTTATGGTAACTCCATCGAACAGGAATGTAACATCAGCCGCAGGCTCAACAACTTTTACAATTACTTCTAATTCAGCCTGGACTACATCATGCGACAGATCATGGTGCATCGCTACCGGGTCAGGAACAGGGAATGGAATTATTATTTCCGATTACGATGAAAACACCACTGTTTTCCAACGAACCGCTACTATCACAGTAACAGTGTCGGGTATTCCATCTCAATTAGTCACCGTTACACAATCAGGCGCAGCGCCAATACTCTCAGTAAGTCCGGCTAATCAAAATGTGACTGCCACTGCCGGTAATACAACCTTTGACGTGGTTTCGAATACAAACTGGAGCGCCCAGAGTAGCGCTGTGTGGTGTACCGTAACTTCATCGGGAATTGAGAACGGCAATATTGTTGCAAATTTCGATGCAAATACAGCAAATGTTGCGCGAATTGCCGCTATTACTATTACCGTAAGCGGACTGCCGCCAATTTTGGTAACTGTAAGTCAGGAAGGCTCAACCGTGGGTATTCAGGAAGATTTGCTAAAAAATATTCAGATTTGTCCAAATCCGACTACCGGTATTTTCAAGGTCAACTGCGGTTCAACAGGCGACTTGCCAATGGAGGTAACTATCATGGACATGAATGGTAAAACTGTGTTTCAGAGGAGTTGTGCAGGTTCAGCAACATACGATTTTGACCTGACGCAATCATCGAAGGGATACTATTTTATCCGGTTTAAAACAGCAAACGTATCGTCAGTGAAAAAAATAATTTTTATTGATGACAGTTTGTGAAAAATTTGTTACCTTTATACCGAAATTTATTCGGGGGATTAAATTTTCTTTTTTTTTCTTTTTTTTGCTTTGTTGGTTTGGTTTGGTTAATGGGTCATAAGTTTCTTATGACCCATTCCTTTTTAAACCGAACTCATTCGCCCATTTTACCGGAGTGTTATCATCTGACTGGAAACAGCACATCCGCCCTGAATACATACGGGCAATGCAATAATTTGACGTCATGCAACCGGATTGTGATAATTCGCCCGATTTAAGTTTATTGATGAAAGCCGGGTCATGTATAAGCGCCCTTGCAATCTGAATGAAATCAAACCCTTTGTTCAAAACATCTTCGATGGTTTTCAATGATTTAACCCCGCCGACGAAGACCAGTGGAATTTTCACCGAAGCCCTCGCTTTCAGTGCATCTTCCATAAAATAACCTTCCGTGAAATTCATGGGTTTCATAAGGTATTTTCCAAACAATCCTGTTCCGGCTCTCATCCAGAAATTTTTCATCCCATGAGCCATGATTCCGATTGGCATTGCTCCCCTCATCACATACATCGGCGCCTTCGATACAAAACCTCCCGATAAAACAAGCGCGTGAACCCCTTCGTTTTCCAGTGTTTTTGCCACTTTTATCGCTTCGTCAAGTTCCATTCCGCCACGAAAACCATCTCTCAGGTTCATTTTTACAATAACGGCAATCTTCTGCCCGGCAGTTTTGATAACCTCCCGGATTACTTCTATCATGAACCGACATCGGTTTTCAAATATTCCTCCATACTCATCTTTACGTTTATTGGTAAACGGCGATAAAAACTGGCTGATCAGATAGCCGTGACCGGCATGAACCTCTACCGCATCGAATCCTGAATCAATAGCAATTTGAACTGCTTTGCCAAAATCTATTACTGTTTCCCGGATTTCCTTTAACGACATGGTTTTTGGCAAGGTTGGTCCGTACAGATTGAATCCCCCGGTTGGCGCAAAGCAAATCCCTGAAATTTTCGTATTTGCCATCTGTCCGCAATGACCGATTTGTATTGACGCTGCCGCGCCTTCCCCATGAATTGAGCCCGTGAGCCTCTGTAATTCCGGGATAGCCTCTCTGTTGAGCAAAAGTTGATGAGGAAACGAAAGTCCGCTGCGGGAAACCGATGCGTATGCAACTGTGGTCATGCCAATGCCACCTGCTGAAACGGCTGTATGATATCTGATAAGGTCATCCGAAACTTTGTTTCCGGGGCACATTCCTTCAAAAGCAGCCGCACGGATGGAGCGGTTTCGAAGAAGAACAGAGCCAATCTTTGCTTCGGTAAAAAGAGAAGTATTCATATCTTTGTAAATCCTTGTTAAAAAAAACGAAAGTAAGACATTTTAAATGTAAATCATTAAACCATGAGAAAAATTATCCTGATTCTGCTCGTTATTGCAGCATTTACATCCGAGGGTTTTACCCAGAATAAAAAAGCCAATCCCTACAATCTTCCGATCACAGGAACTATTCAGGAATACAGGAAGGAGTGCAATAAAAATGGTCGGAATAAACTTGTTGACATTCAAAAGGCTATTCCCGGAATTCAACTTGACATAAGGTATGCGACAACAAACAATTTTACCGGCAAAAAAGTTTATTCATTTTCAAATGCTTTTTTGCGTCAGCCTGCTGTGGATTCATTGGCCGTTGTTGAGAAAGAGCTTGCGAAGAAAGGATTAGGATTAAAGGTTTTTGACGCTTACAGACCATACGCTGCTACACTCATGTTTCATGAAGTTGTTAAAGATACAATGTTTGCCGCCTCGCCTGCCACAGGTTCGAAACATAACCGCGGCTGCTCCATTGATGTAAGTCTAATTGACCTGAAAACCGGGCAGGAACTTATGATGCCCACCGGATATGATGATTTTTCGGAACGGGCCGGCGCTCAATATTCTGATCTTCCGGCAGAAGCGAAGGAAAACAGAGAAATTCTTATCATGGTAATGGAAAAACATGGCTTCAAGGTTCTTCCTTCGGAATGGTGGCATTTTGATTTTGACGGATGGCAATCGTTTAGCCTGATGGATATTTCGGCGCAAGAGTTGGTTTCTATGTGATTCCCCTTTGTTTTTTTATCTCCTCGTAAGCCGCGCTGATCTTCTGGAATTTTTCGGTAGCTGCCTTCTTAACATCCTCGCCGAGACTCGCCACCTTGTCGGGATGATGTTTCTTCGCCATCTCGCGGTAAGCTCTCTTAACCTCGTCATTTGTGGCGTCAACGTTAATTTCGAGCACATCGTAAGCCCAGCCGGCGCTCTTTACAAACATGGCTTTGATTGAACCGTAATCAGCTTCCGAAACTCCCATGTACCGGGAAATCACAGAAATCATTTCGACTTCATCAGGATGAAACTGATTATCGGCGGCGGCAATCCCGAACAGATAATGAAGAAGCTGGAGCTTCACAGGGTAATCAGTATATTGACCAATCTGCACACTCACCTCCTGAACATTAATATCCTGTTTCAGTATCTCACGGAGCATTGCTATCAGGCGGTTTCCTTCATCAATACCAAACTGGTTGATGAAGAAGTTTCTGACATAATCGAGTTCAGCGCGAACTATCTTCTGGTCAGCCTTCATAACTGCTGCGGAAAGCACCAGCAAACTCATGGCAAAATCGCCTCTCGGCGTACCCTGATAAGCGTATTTTCCAGTGTTCATCCCATCGAACATTGTTCCCAGCGCGACGCCAAGGATTGCCCCGATCGGACCTCCGAAAACCCAGCCAAGTCCGCCTCCTACCCATTTGGCATACCCTTTTTTACGGAAGAGACCACGATCCGGTGGTTGTGTATTTCCGGGCGGCGGCGTTCCCTGAGAGCCGGAAGATTGTCCCGAAGATGAAGATCCCTTGTCAGGCGATTTCTTTTGCATGGAATAGATAGCATAAATCACTATCGCTACAAGCGCTACTACGATTATTTCACCAATACCCATAAAATTCAATTTAAAAGTCAAAAGTAATACCTTTCAGCTAAAAGTTCAAAGTTAAATTACCCCCTCGTCCTTCGTCCTTCGTCCTTCGTCCTTCGTCCTTCGTCCTTCGTCCTTCGTCCTTCGTGGCGGATGTAAACTCACAACCACACTCCGGCTATCTCAGCGTTGCAGAATATACATCTATTATTTTTCATAGTGTTTGCAAGGATTGTAAAACCACGTCGTTCAACAACAATCTTTTTACAATTCGGACAATAGGTACTTTCAGAAGCGTGCCCCGGTACATTACCGATATATACATATCTGATTCCGGCTTTCAGAGCAATTTCACGGGCATTCTCAAGCGTTGCGAGGGAAGTATAATGCAAACCGGTTAGTTGGTATAAAGGATGAAAACGATTGAAATGCAATGGATTATCTGTAAACCCATTGGAAACCAGCCAATCACACATCTCCCTGATCATGCCTATGTTATCAGTCCAGCCGGGTACTAAAAGATTTGTAATTTCCAGCCAGACGCCTTCGGCTTTTAGAATTTTCAAGGCATTCAGAACAGGTTGAAGACTTCCTCCGTTCAATCTGGCATAAATATCTTCACTGAATGATTTTAGGTTGATATTTGCCGCATCAAGGTATTTTGATAAATCACGAAGGGGACGTTCATTGATGAAACCATTGGAAATAAACAGATTTTTAATTCCTTTCGACTTTGCCAATTTGGCTGTATCATACATATATTCATAAAACGCGATCGGTTCGGAATAGGTGTATGCAATAGATTCACAGCCATTAAGAATAGCTTCGGCGACAACTTTTTCAGGAAACAATTCAACATTCCGGGTTTTCCGCGGACTAATCTGGGAAATTTCCGAGTTCTGGCAATTCAAACATGCCAGGTTGCAACCGGCGGTGGCAATGGAAAAACTGCTCGAAGAAGGCAGGAAATGAAACAATGGTTTCTTTTCTATCGGATCGCTATGAACACTGCAAGGATTGCCGTAAGCAACGGTGTATAACTTATTATCCTGAACTACATGAGTGCGACAGACGCTCTCCTGCCCCTCCTTCAGAATACAATTATTTGGACAAATCTGGCATTTAATTCCTTTTTGAGTAGCTACGGAATATGGAGCTTCCCGGCTGAATTTCCCAAGTCCCAATGAATGAGAATTATTTAATGATTCCATGTTCTGCAAGGTTGGTGAAAAATTGATAAAAAATTCTTTCGCTCCTACGTATATCAGGAATAAAGGGCAAGCAGTTCTTCAAAATAATTTTTACCAAAAATGTTGTTTGGTTTTTTTAATCGGTAATCATCCATGGTAAATCCGCAATGAAATTAACCACTGCTTGCTTCAATTCTCCTGTTATAAAAATATTTTTCAAGTGTTTGGCAGTGGCTGGTCTTTTCGCGCTATAAAGTTCAGCAATTTTTTGTTGCGTAAACCATAAGGTTTCAGTTTGCAGAAATACTTCCTCCTTTACTCCTAAATTGAGTGTGTTGTAGCTTAGTATTTCAATAAATATAGTTTGCCATAATTGTTTTTTCATCCTTAAAGGGATTGTTCCTTTTGAACATAATGTTTATAGAAAGCGAATTACGAAACGATATTATGTTCCGCCGGAAAGGAGTGTTAAAACGATTCTGGCTTACTCAATACCATTAGGCATCCCCAATTGATAAAACAGGATGACGTTATGAATAATGAAAATTAGGTAAGCAAACGGATACTCATAAAATTTAAAATAGCAAACATTGATTGATCACAATCGCAGCTAAAGATACCGCAAACAAAAAATCCCCTGAGACCTCATTGGCGCTGAAAATTATTCACAGAAAATACACAGCCGTTACAGAAAAAAACTTTCTGTAAATTTGCGAACCATCAACTAACCCCTGTTTTATGAAAAAGAATTTACTGTTTTTTCTAACAATCCTGCTGTGCCTTTCAGGCTTTGCTCAGGATGTTGTAAAAGAACCCGCTAAAACTGCCGCTAAAATAAAGCGGTTTTTTGTCGGGGTTTCCTACTCCTATATGTCGGTTGACATGAAACTGGCGGCTCTCTCCCTTCACTCTGTATGGTACGGCAACGATCTTGGCACAAATGAAGCTTCAGATGATGAAATCAATCAGATCAATGACGTCGTGGATCGTAACTCAAGAATCAACGCGATTTGTGTGCAGGCAGGAATGTCCATTCTCGACAAACCTAATATCAAATGGAAACTAAAAGGGTCATTAATGCTTGGGATCGCCGAAAACCTTACCACGGTGTCGAACAACTCTTCAGGGATCAAAGAATACTCCTTCAATTCAGGATTCTCAAAACCATGCGCGGGACTGGGATTAGATCTGGGTTATCAGTTCAATCTTCACTGGGGAATTTCGCTTCGTCCTTTTGCATTAGGAACGATGGGTAACTCAAACACCATCGTGGACAAAGCCAATTCCGATCCGGTTAATTTCGATGTATTGCGGGAAGATAAATACAGATCGCTTTACGGAAGGGTAAGCTTGTTTGTTACTTTTACAGCAGGAAGTGTTACAGTTTTTGCCGGACCTGGATTTTACCGTATCTGGTCGCACCATATATATAAACGAGAGCTGTCGCAGCATGATCCCGGGGAGTTGATCACAGAAGAGATCACGACAACAATTGTCCCCAGAAACTTCATTGACGGGAACCTCGGCGCCTCGTGGAGAATTATCGCTCCTATAACTTTGTATGCCCAGGCAGGTTTCGCCGGAGATTTTATTTTGAACACCGGTATTCATTTCAACTTTTAATCACCATCTTACCCTAAAATACTTAGCCATGAAATATTTATTTTTCATTCTTTTTGCTTTTTTAAGCGTTTTTGCGAATGCCCAGACAACTGCGAATCTTACCCCGGAAGCCACCTGGGCTGATGATAATCACCGCGACTGGTGCGATCATGGTACCGGTACTGCTTTTCTCGGGTACAATGGTGTTTTGTACGCGTTTAACTATCAGGGAAACGGCACCCGGAACGGCGGTCACGCTTACATGTACACGGTCAACAAGGGAAACCTTACGGATTTGACCAATGTTAACCTGGAAGACTATAAGGTAGGTCCTTCGGCAGATCACGACAACAGGATTGAGTTTAAATTCCCGGGCGAAAACACCTCTTACGATGAAGGCGCCGTTCTTGGAAGAGCCTTCACTTTTACTTATAACAGTACCGCATGGTTCTTCATGCACATCCGGTCGGCCGATCAGGGTGAACATGAAAGTAGTCCTGCAAACGAGAGCTATGAATGTTTTGCCGAACTTCCCGGAGACGATTCAAGAAAGTGCTTCACCTATTTCAAAACCACGAGCCCGGTTTCCACGGTTTTGAAGCAGGGAGCTTTTCAAATAGACAGTCTGATGTATTTCCTGGCTTATGATAAAACCAAGTCGCCTTACCATTGGGTTGTTCAGGAATATAACTACAATACCGATTCCGGTCAGTTTAGCAAAACCCAGGACATTATACCCTCTGACTGGAACAATCAGTGGGGATACCTCGGAGGCGTTCTCAAGAAAGCTGATTCTGTTGGCAATGAATACGTGGTGGTCAGTCTTTATGACCAGCTTGGTCGTGTAACACTGGGCAAACTTATACCTCATGTCTCAAATGGAAAGATGACTTTTAAATGGACTTCGCTGATCGGGACTGTGTCATCGCCATTCTCCAAGTCAACTGGCGCATCCTCGCTTGTTCAGGGATCCATCAAGGGTCACCGCGGCGCCTCTGACATTGCCAATAAAGCCTCTTCCGACCGGGTGATCCTTTTTGGTGAAAGTTTGAGCCAGTATAGCGATGGTTTTTACCACATCTGGTATATTGAGTACAGCGTTGAGAAAGAACTGTTTGTAAAGCAGTGTGAAGGCGACGTCACTTTGCCCGGCTCGAACGGGCCTCACCTGGTAAGCGGCAATTATCATCTCTATTCCTCATTCCAGTTGTTCCCGAAGGATTATACGACCTATATGAGTGGCGTCGATGGATTCTTACAATATTTATGGGTAATTTATCCCGATCAGAACCGGCACTTCCATGGTCTCATGTTCGAATCGGATAAATGGCGGCTTGACCCGGGAGAAAACGTTGAAAGCGCTGACCTTTGGAACGATGACACTATACACAGCGGCTACAAGGGGATCAGCAGCCTGTGGAATCTGGTTGCCATTCTCGACGGACCTCCGCCTGTTGAAATGGATTGGGAAAAATGGAACAGCATATACACCGACCCCCCAACTCCACCGACGGAAATCAGTCTTTTTAACTCAAAATTGGAAAAAACGGAATTCATGAATTCTACGGAACATGAATGGAGTTTTGGGGAAACCCTCGAGCTGACCAAAGTGAAGGGTTCAAAATATAAAGGCAACAGTGAGGAATTCAAATACTCAGGCGCATGGGAAAGCGCTACAACCACCTCCACAGAAAAAACGGTATCTTATGATCAACCCATTGGATTATTCGACGAAAACCAGGATTATGGATGTTACCTATATATTGTTCCGGAGATGAAACGTTATTCCTATTCACTGTATCCGTGGTGGGATGACAATTATCTTCGATATCCGGTGCCGGGCTCATTTCAATATTGTTTTATCACCAACAACGTCGCTACCAGCCTGATAAATAAACCGCTGAGCAGTTTTCCATTCCAGATCGCCGAGCCAAACGGCACGGGACTGACTTCATGGGAAAGGAGTTCCCGTCCTCAATTAGATGCTGCAATCAGGACGTATGATCTCAATCCGTGTATGAGTCTTTCCTGGAATGATGGAAGGGATGGTTCTTCCGGTGAAATTGAATATGTGGAAGATACGCTGACCACAACCACGGTCTCCAATTCCTGGGATTTCTCATTGACGGCAGGAGCTGCCACAGTGACCATTCCGAAAGTTTGCGAAATAGAACTCTACCTATCTGTTGGCTATGGGGGAAAACTAGTCAATGAAACTTCCACCACCACACAGCACACCCAACGAATCTCGGCTTCGCTCCGCAATCTTTCCTTCGCTTCTGAAGGGATCCGGGTGAATCACCTCTATGTGGACGCCTATATGTTCACCCCCGGCGCCGTTCACTGGTGGTACCTCGACAGTACGAAAGGGCAGACACCCTGGTACCTGGCATGGGTTGTAACCAAGGCAACCCAGTCTTTACGGAACACTTCACCGTTGAACGACAGCAAATTTGATTCCTCAGGCGCCATTTTCTCCTGGCAGCCGGATTTGGGCGAATTGTATAATTACGAGCTGTTCATTTCAAAAAAGCCACATGTTGACGGACTGGGCGCTATTTACCGGAAAAAGATCGGAAACAAAACCGAGACGTCTGTCACCGACTTTAAACCAGAATCCGGCGTTTCCTATTACTGGTCGGTAAGGGGATTTGACGAAAATGGCGAGATGGTATGGTCGCCAGCCTGGAAATTATCAACGCCAAAGGACGAAGAGGAAGCCACTGTTTTGCCTGCGATAAAAACGGTTATTTATCCCAACCCTGGCAAGAAAAGCGAGATGAGATTCATCGTCGATCCGGAAAAAGATGGAGTTGTCACCGTATCGCTGGTAAATCTCAGCGGGGTTGAAATTGCCAGGCGGGAATTTCCCGGCACTAGCGGCGTTACGGCAGTTATTGATTTTGCGAATGTCGATCTACAGGCAGGGCTCTATTTCGCAGTAATTCGGTCAGGCGATGGAAAGGTTGTGAAGAAGGTGATCGTTACCGGTAATTTTTAAAGAATGCTACGAAATAGTAGAAATATCAATACTTATGTATTAAAGAGTTGAAAATGATTACAAAAGAACAAATAAGAAGTACCGGTAACATGCCGCTAAATCGCAACAAAACAGTCCGATTCGCGCTCATTGAAGCTCTACCTTTGCTGCGTTTAGCGGCCATACGTTCGGTAGTCGTACCCAATTCTGAGTGTAGCTATCTTCGGAAATAGAGGTATAAACGTAATGCGGTTATCTGTATATAGGGATAAACGTATTACGTTTAGCAATGCGTTATGCACAAGGCGTAAATGAAAAATTGCAGCACATTTGCGGGACAAGCCCGCAAAAGAGCTGCAATATGAAATATAGTAATTTGTATTTTTATTAAAATTTAAAAGTAAAAACCCATGAAAAAACAAATCATTTTCACATTTCTAGTATTTCTAATTTCAATTACAACATTCCCACAGGCAAAAAATGTTATTTGGTCAGAGGATTTTGAAGGTAATTGGAGTTCCGATTGGTATACTGATTTTGGTGTCTGGCAAGTAGGAATGCCTACAATTGGACCTATGGGAGCGCATGGTGGCAATAATTGTGCTACTGTTGGGTTGAATAGTAATTATCCTAAAGGATTTGAATCTAGATTGATTCGAATTAATACTTTTACGATCCCCGATTCAACTCAAAATCCGAGGTTAAGATTCTGGCATTGGTGGAGTATAGGCGGTGAATGTAATGGAAAAGTCCAACTAAAAGTAAATGGTAGTTCAACCTGGATTAATATTTCACCAGATTACACTGGTCATGGAGGAAATATTTGGAATTATGCATTTGTTGATTTATCCGCTTATGCAAATAAAACTGTTCAAATAGCACTATATTTTTACTCCTCATGGGGCACTTGGGCGGGTCAAGGACCAGGTTGGTATGTTGATGATATTTCCTTAGAAACCGGACCAATTATATTTTCATTACCTGAAACATTTGAGGCAGGCATGGGAAACTGGTACAATGACTTTGGAAACTGGCAAGTTGGTAATCCTACGATAGGGCCTAATGGAGCACACAATGGTAATAATTGTGCTACTGTTGGGTTGAATGGTAATTACCTTAAGGGGTTTGAGTCTAGATTGATCAGTCCATCTTTTACGATCCCCGATTCAACTCAAAATCCGAGGTTAAGATTCTGGCATTGGTG
>JBAXRP010000063.1:0-18666 GCA_037131145.1 Bacteroidota bacterium | reverse complement strand
TCGTCCCAAAACAGGATATTATTGACAATATCCAGGTCCCACACACCAACGCCGCCCGCATGGGTTGCCAATGACAGTCGGGTAGATATTTCCTTCAGAGCTTGTTCAGCATGCTTGCGCTCAGTGATATCGTGAACAACAGTAAAACGATATTTTTTATCCTGAATATAAATATTATCCGCTGATAACATCACATGCTTTATGTCGCCGTTTTTTGCTCGTAATTGGGTTTCGATATTATTTGCTTTCCCGTTTTTATCTAATTTTGCTTCTATGATTTTTATTGATTCAGGAGTCAAAATACCTAAATCCGCCGCTGTTTTACCAATTACTTCATTTTTATCAAATCCAAGCAAAGTGTAAAATGCTTCATTTACTTCAACATAAGTGCGGTTATCCAAATCGCTTAAACCGCAGGCGGAAGGATTGAGGTAAAAGACTTTTGAAAACTTTTCTTCTGATAACCTCACCTGTGAAATGTCCTTGGTAACTCCGAAAATCACCGGTTTGCCGTCCCAGAATCCGCGGTAAACTCTTGTTTCAACCGGAATTTGAATACCAGATTTTGTAACAATCGGAACAGGACAAAACTCATTTACGCCGCTTAACATTTCACCAACTATTCTGCCGGCTTCATCGCGGCGTTCGGGTGGATGAATCATAAGAACGGATTTTCCGAAAAGTTCTTCGCTTGTGTAGCCGAGACGGGTGACAACTGTTGAATTAACATGGATTATATTCCCTTGTTCATCCAGAACAAAAAGAAATTCATCAATGGCGTTAAAGAAGGTCTCAAAATTTTGGCGTGTTTGTTCTAACGATTCCGCCTGTTTGTTTCTGGTGATATCAACCATGTTTACAAGGCATTGTTCTCTATTTTGGGTAATGATGCCGGTTAGGTAAACAAAAATTGGCAGGTTGCCGTTCGTTGAAATGGTTGCCTCGCAGGTTTCTTTGGTATGTCCGGAAAATATTTTTTTTAGAAATAGATTGAAGTTTGGCGTTGTATCCTCTGAAATAAAAATGTCAAACCGTCTGTTTATTAAACTTGAACGTTCTCTACCCAGCATTTGCGATCCGCTGAGGTTTAGCTCAATAATTTTACCATCTTTTGAAAGTGTAAAATTTCCTGTTGGAGCAAAATTGTATAATTCAATATATTTTTCCGCAGCAAGTTCTGCTGCCTGATCTTTTGCAAGCATGAGTTCATCGATAACCATTTCCAACTCAATCTGGTGTACTTCAAGTTCGTGAACTAACTTCACCGTATCGGCGTCAAATGGGATTATTGGTTGATGAGTTGATTGATTAATGAGTGCATCGGTTTCATGGTTGATAAGCGAAACTGAAGCAGATTGTTTCTTTTTCAATATCTCTTCTGCCCTTTGACGAAGGATTGCTTTGATTTCTGATTTGTCATGCGAACTCTTCATAATCAACTCATGTTTAATTAGTACGCTTTCTTTAACGGCATACTTTTGGAATAGTTCAAAGATAAGCAGTTTACTGAATGTCTTAAATAATTTCTTTTCGGGAATTAAAATTGAACCCACTCAGAAAAGTAAGAAAAATTTGGCTAAAGCCAACTGAGAAGATGATTATCAATTGCCACGACCTTTAGGGCGTGGCAATTCAAGATATTGAGATAACCGACTTTAGCCGGATAATATCTATTGTTCCCACTTTTAGGAGTGGACTCAATACCACGAATAATTTTTTATTGGAAAGAGAGGGATAACTCGTTTATTGCTTCCCTGGATGCTCAAACTGATAGATCACTTTCCAGTCCTTTTTCATATTTGCCACGATCCATCCCTGTTTTGCAGCTTCCTCCATTCCCGCTTTTTATTTCCCGGTTACAAACCATATTTTGGACGAAAAAGAACCGTTTTTTACATATATCGAGTCCGGTGGATTCGGTGCAACAATTTCATACCTGAGTTTGCCAGAGAAGGTCCCTGCTCCAGTTCCCCCATGCCCTTCCCATTTTGTGATTGTTATATTCAAACTGTCGCCCCATGTGGAAAAGTACTTCCGGCCTGCATTGTCAACATAAAGGATCTGCGTACGGGAAGAATCACTCGTATAGGTAACTCCTGCCTTGACCGAAGTAGGAAAGCCGATCATCAGGTAATTTTTATCCTGTACCGCAGGATCGGTGTAGAAGGTGTTGCAGACGCCTGTCATAACGCATAATTTCCCGAAGTTTGAGGTGGTTTTAAAGGCAATGTTTACTCCCTTTATCTGTGCATTGGCGTTAAAATAGGTTGTTACGGGATCTTCCGTTTTCTTTTTGCAGGCGGACACGCTGACTAACAAAGCCAGCACAGTAAGAATTAGAGATGTTGTTTTCATGTGACAGTAATTTTTTATAAATGGTTAAATGCAATATTAATCATTTTATAAATAGCATACCTGACAGAAATAAAACCATCTGTCAACATCATAATCACCTGCTGGTTCTCTTCATAAATTTGGACAAGTTCTATTCCGGTATTTTTCTCAATGTATTTAGCGGTTTTGTTTAATTCCAAACCAAAAATGAAAACAATATCATTTGTTCTGCATCGGAGTAAGAAAATAGGAAGGATAAATGGCTACTTCACCACAAGTCCGCGGGTTGAGTTACCACCTGCCGAGCTGAACACGCAGAAGTATTGTCCGGCAGGTAAATCTCTGGTCTCATAATCAATATTGTAAACGCCCGATTCAACCCTTTGATCAAGAAGGGTATCAATCGTCTTTCCGGTAACATCAATTATTCGCAGGCTGCAATTCCCCGCCCTGGAAATTGCCAGATGGATGTTTACCCAATCAGAGGAAGGATTTGGATATACCAGCGTGATCCCGTTTTCAGAAATCATCTTTTCTTCCACGCCAACGCCGCCTGTTACCGATTGTTTTATCGCCTGCTGAATGGCTGCTTTGTATAATGAATCGTTCTGTTTGTAAACGGCGAATACCAGATTACAGTTTCCTTCAACCCAACCGGTATCAATATGAACGTTGAATGAACGTGTAACAGTTTGCTGCGACGGCCATGTTGGTCCGATCAGGGAATCGCCTTTGGCAAAGTATTCGAGTTTACGGATAACGTGATCGTTAATGAAAAGATCCTTGAATGGAGGAACAGGTTGGTCGGGTGTTGCACATCCGGTAAATACCCTATGCGTATGAATTAGGTTGTCCTCGGTAACAAAGATGTTGAACCAGCAGGCGCCTGGAATTTCAGCCCCTAAATTGGTTATGGTTAAGGAAAGGTTAACATTTCTGTTAACCGGATCCCATGTTTTTGAATTGACATTGATTTTCACCGGCGCTTCCGGACTATCTGTGTATCGTTGTCCAACAGCGTTCGTCAGTGTTGCGAAAGGAACGTCATAGCCAAGTCCGTCAATAAATCCACTTGGTTCATACTGCGAATTGAAAAACATAAAAACTTCATTCCCCTGATACTCTCTGAAACCTGAGTTCATCATGGGGCTGTGAAGCGCAACCACAATGGTTTTAGGATAAGCCGGGTGAAGACTACTTCGGATTATTGAATCCATGCAGGAGCAGGGACCGCAATCGGTGTCGGTTAGGTTGTAAACCAGAACATTTCTTGGGTTCTGGCAAATCGCCGTCAATCCTGCTACGAAGATCAACAAGCTCGTCAATACAAGGCGTTTCATGGGTTTTGGATTTTAATGATTTGAATTTATATAACAGACAAATATAGTGCAAACGGACAGAATACAAGAATTTTTGTGTTAAATTACCTTTTGACCCTTCTTCAAACATTTCCTACCTTTGAGCCCTATTTCATCTTACCTTCCCGATGGATCAACTTAAACAACAGATAGAAGTCCTCTCTTCAGAATATTTTTTTGAAATCGTCGCTGTCCGCCGTCATTTTCATCAACACCCGGAGTTGTCATGCGAGGAATTCAAAACCGCAGAGTATATATGCCAAAAGCTCGGAGAGTATGGAATTCCATTTAAAGCAGGGGTTGCCGAAACCGGAGTTGTAGGATTGATCAGGGGGCGGAATGCTGATAAGAAACGCCTTGCCCTTCGCGCAGATATGGACGCTTTACCGATTGTGGAAATGAACCAGGTCGAATACAAGTCAGTGTTTCCAGGCAAAATGCATGCCTGCGGGCATGATGTACATATTGCCAGCCTGCTGGGCGCCGCAAAAATTCTGAATACTTTGAAGGATCAGTTTGAAGGAACCGTAAAGCTGATTTTCCAGCCATCTGAAGAGACCTACCCCGGAGGAGCAATCCGGATGATCGGCGAAGGCGTTCTTGACGATCCTGCGCCTGAGGTTGTAATTGCCCAGCATGTGATCAATACGCTTGACGTGGGCAAAGCCGGGTTTAAACCGGGCGCTTACATGGCTTCAACCGATGAATTTTTCATTACCGTAAAAGGAAAAGGCGGTCACGCCGCTACGCCCGCTCAGGTTATTGATCCGATACTTATTGCTTCACATATCGTTATTGCCCTTCAGCAAATCGTTAGCCGTAATGCAGATCCGGTTATTCCTACGGTGGTTTCAATAGGCAAAATAATAGGGGAGGGGCGTACAAATGTAATTCCCGACGAGGTAAAAATGGAAGGAACAGTTCGCACTTATGATGAATCATGGCGAAAAGATGTCCATCAAAGAATTGCCAGAATTGCAACCGGTATTGCTGAATCAATGAATGCCTCCTGCGAAGTCAGGATTTCGCACGGGTATCCCTTTTTGAATAACGACCCCGAATTAACCGCCAAACTTCATCATCTGACAATAGAATATTTAGGAAAGGATAACGTTACTTTATTGCCACAGCGAATGACTGCCGAAGATTTTGCATATTTTGCTGAATTGGTTCCTTCCTGTCTTTACAGATTAGGAATCGCCAATGAGGCAAAAGGAATCGTTTCAAATCTTCATACTTCAACTTTTGATGTTGATGAAAACTGTTTGAAAACCGGAATGGGACTAATGGCATGGCTCGCTTTCAGTCTGCTTCAGCCAACTGAAAAATAAGATTTTTACCAATGAGAAAAAAAGTTCAATATTCAAAGTTCAAAACGTCCCTCGCCCCTCGTCCTTCGTCCCTCGTCCCTCGTCCCTCGTCCATCGTAGCAATCCTCCTACTGGTTCTTCTCCCATTTCTCCTTTTCTCCCAGGACCATAATCCTCCTTCTCCTCCACTACTGCCGTTTCAACAGGATGCGCCGCCACCGCAAACAGATGAACAACTTGCTTTACAACTTTATCAAAATCAGGAATTCGATAAGGCTGCTGAAATTTACCAGCGGTTGTATGATGCGAAGCCTTCGCAATACATTTATCAATACCTGTTATACAGTCTGGTGGAAATGAAGGACTATAGTAAGGCAGAAAAGCTGATCCGCAGATCGCAAAAAAACGAGCCCGGTTCACTCAGGTATGTGGTTGATCAGGGTTACGTTGCTTATCGGTCGGGGAATGAGGAAAAGGCAAATAAGATTTACGAGGAGACCTTAAAGAAACTTACTGCAAACCAGCAACAGATTACCGAGTTGGCTAACGCATTTACCATTCGCGGGGAAAATGAATATGCAATAAAAACTTACCAACTTGGGCGTCAACTGATGAATAACAGTTATCCCTTTGGTTTTGAACTGGCGTCGGTTTATGAGCGGATGGGCGATTTTAAAAATGCGATGAACGAATACCTTAACCTGCTCGATGTGAATGAATCATATTTGAATATCGTCCAGGAACGAATCCAGGCAAATCTTTCTTATGATGTAAATAACGAAAAAAATGAGAGTTTCAGGAAGGCTTTGCTTAGCCGGGTGCAGCGTGAACCAGATAAATCTTATTATTCGGAGTTACTCTGGTGGTATTCGATTCAGCAGAAAGATTTCGATCTGGCGCTGTTGCAGGCAAAGGCGATTGACCGCAGGATGAAGGAAAACGGGGACAGATTAGTTCAACTGGCGTCGCTCGCGGTTTCCAATGAAAAATATGACGTCGCCATTGAATGTTATCAATACATTGTTTCAAAAGGAGCGGCTTTCCCGAATTACAAAATCAGCAGGCGCGAACTTGCCAATACCCGTTACCTGAAAATCATTGCCGAACCTTCGCCCGACCGGAAACAATTGGAAATTCTCGAAAAGGAGTTCAATGACGAAATTGCTTTTTCACCAGACGATCCGGAAAATATTGTACTCACCAGAAACCTTGCTCATATAAAAGGCTTTTATCTCGGAAAACAGGATGAAGCGGTTGAAATTTTAAACAAAATAATTGATCTTCCGGGAGTTGTTGCAACCGACCGGGCAAAATGCAAAATTGAACTTGCCGACATTCTGCTGTTTACCGGCGATGTGTGGGAAGCGACTTTGTTATACCAGCAGGCATATCAGGATTTTAAATTTGATGCGCTGGGACAGGAGGCTAAATTCAAGAATGCCAAACTCTCATTTTACATCGGCGAATTCTTGTGGGCAAAAGCTCAGGTGGACGTATTAAAAGCTGCAACGTCGAAATTTATCTCCAACGACGCAATCGCCTTGTCGCTGCTGATTGGAGAAAACTTCGACCCCGACAGCAATACAGTTGCGCTTGGCATTTACGCCCGCGCTGATTTGCTCGACTACCGCAATGAAGAGGAAAAAGCGCTTGTCACTCTCGATTCAATTCCGGCGCTCTTTGGGTATCATCCCATTCTTCAGCATGTTCTTTTTAAAAAAGCTGAAATCAAACGAAAGCAGGGAAAATACATCGAAGCCGACAGTTTGTATAGGCAAATGGAAATTCAATTTCCCGGCGAAATTCTTGCCGACGAAGCATTAATGCAGCGCGCTATTCTGAACGAGAAACAACTCGGGAATAAGAAAATGGCAATGACACTTTATGAAGAGCTTCTCGATAAATATCCCGCAAGTATCTTTGTACCTGAGGCGCGAAAACAATTCCGGTTGTTGCGGGGAGATAGCCACCCGTCATGATCCATCCCAAAAAGCGCCTTGGTCAACATTTTTTACGCGATGAAAATATCGCGCAGAAAATTGTCGGATATCTGAATCCTGAATATCCATTGGTTCTCGAAATCGGACCCGGCATGGGGTCGCTCACCAAATATATCCTGTCAATCCCTTCACTGGATCCCTGGTTTATGGAGGTTGACCATGAATCGGCTGATTATCTGAAGGCAACTTTTCCGGCAATCGCAAACCGAATAATCATAGCCGATTTTCTTAAATATGATCTTGGTAATTTTCCTTCAACATCAGCAATTTCCAATACTACCGGCGAAACCATGCCATCGCCGCCAAAATTCACAATCATCGGGAATTTTCCATATAATATATCTTCTCAGATTTTATTCAAAGCTCTCGAAAACCGTGACAGGATTCCGGAGGTTATTGGGATGTTCCAGAAAGAGGTGGCAGAGCGCATCGCCTCGCCGCCGGGAAATAAAAAGTACGGCATCATCAGCGTTTTACTTCAGGCGTTTTACGACATTGAATACCTCTTTACCGTAAATGAAACTGTGTTTTATCCTCCGCCCAAAGTTAAATCTGCGGTAATCCGCCTAAGGCGAAATAAAACCGAAAAACTCGATTGCGACGAAGCATTATTCATCCGGGTGGTTAAAACAGCCTTCAATCAGCGGCGCAAAACTCTGCGCAACGCACTCCGCACCCTCACGGGGTCGGGCGACCTCAAGGCGTCGCCGGTTTACGACCTTCGCGCCGAACAACTCGGGGTTGAGGATTTCGTTCTGCTTGTAAAGGAAATTTCTACCTTTGCACAAATTTTTAAAGGCGGATGAAAAGAAATATTGTTCCGGTAAAATTGAAGGAACCTCCTCATTTAATTGGTAAAAAGAAAATTGTTTTATCCGAAAAGTTGGTTGACAAAGCTCCTTCGTCGCGAAAAGCCAACTTGTATCTGAATCTGTTTTTTTTTCTGTTTGCTTTTCTTTTATATGGTAACACCATACTAAATAAATATGCGGTTGACGATACCCATGTTACGAATAATGAACTAATTAAACATGGTTTCAAAGCGCTGCCCGAAATTTTCAAATCCCGTTATATCACACAGCAGGGTAATCTTGGATCTACAACATCCGATTACCGTCCGATTGTAAAGGCAACCTTCGCTATCGAATATCAGCTCTGGGGTGAAAAACCAGGCAGGAGCCATGCTATTAATGTTTTTATATACTGGGCTCTGTCAATACTTCTGTTCTCTATTCTTCGACGGATACTCTCCAATTACAATATCCTGTTCCCGTTTCTGATCACTTTGGTTTTTATGGCTCATCCGGTGCATACCGAGGTTGTTGCAAGTCTGAAAAACCGGGATGAACTCCTCGCGTTTTTATGTGGAATGGGCAGCTTGCGGTTGATTCTGGAGTATGCAGGCAAGCGAAAAGTTTTTCATCTCTTTCTGGCAATGTTGGTTTTTATTGTTGGATATCTCAGTAAATCATCTATACTGCCGTTCCTCGCGCTTTTTCCACTTGTCCTGTATTTTTTCACTGAATTGCCTGCAAAAACCATCATTCCCATCGTAATTCTTCTGGCAATCGTGGCAATTTTCGCTCAGTTCGGTCCCAAACTTTATTTACCCGACCCTCAAAGGACAAATCTTTTTATTGAAAACCCCCTTTTTGGTGAAACGAATTTGTGGGTGCGTTTGGGAACAGGTCTCGTTTCGTTGCTTTTTTATGTCAAAATCCTGATTTATCCATACCCGCTTTTATATTACTACGGCTACAATATGATTCCGGTGACGAACCTTGCAAATATCTGGGCTCTGTTGTCATTGCTGATATATGGCGGGTTACTAATTTTTGCCATCCGTAACCTGAGAAGTAAAAATATCATCTCCTTCGCCATTCTGTGGTATCTTATCTCAATTGCCATGTATTCAAACGCGCTCTTTCCTGTTGTCGGGATGGTTGGCGAACGCTTTGTATTCACGGCTTCACTCGGTTTTTGTATGATAGTGATCTTCATGATATTCAAACTTTTTAAAACCGATCCTAAACATCTTACCATCGAAATGGATATACGACTGAAAATCCTAACCATGATTTTTCTTATCCTGGTACCTTTTTCTGTTTTATCTGTTACACGAAACCGATCATGGCGCAACCTTTTTGATTTGTACAGAGCTGATATCAAACATCTGGAAAACTCGGCGAAAGCCAATATTGACTATGCGGGATTACTGATGAATTCGGTTTACCAGGATGAAAATTTTCTCAGAACAGGCGCGGTAAACCAATATAAGTACCAGGTGATTGTATCACATTTCCGACGCGCCATAACTCTTTATCCAAATAACTATAAAACAACAAACGACCTGGGAACGGTTTACCTTTTTATCGGAAAAAACTATGATTCGGCTGTATGGTTCCTTAACAAGGCTATTCAACTGGATTCAACTCTTCAACCGGCCTGGGTAAACCTCGGAATGGCTTATCGAGAAAAGAAAGAATACCAGAAAGCGATTGAATGTTACGATCATATTCTAAAGGTCAACCCCAACCAGTTAAAAGCGGTTTTTGCGCTTGCTAATGTTTATAATGACATGGGGGAGTTTGACAGAGCCGTGAAGATGAACGAGGATATTATGAAGAGATACTCCGACCTTGAGATGCCTTATGTAAACATCGGCAATTACTACATGTTGCGGAAAGATACGGTGACAGCGGTGGAATTCTGGGAAAAAGCGATTGCTATTCGTCCCAGTTTTGAATTGTGCGTTCAGCTTAATTCTCTCTATCTGATCAAAAGAGATATCAAAAAGGCTGAATATTATTATGATCTCGGAATTGAAATATCCAAGCAAAGCCAATGATAGAAAGATTTCCAATGGTTTTGCCAGATATCCTCGACAATGCCTCGCAAAATTATCCCAATCACGGGGTTGGATTTGTTTATTCCGATAGCGCTTCACAGTTATTAACCTTTCCTGAACTTCGGCAAAAAGCGCTATCAATACTGGCAGGTCTTCAGGAAATGGGGCTGGTAAAAGGTTCCAAAGCGATTCTCTCCATCGAAAAAAGCGAAGAGCTAATCCCGGCTCTTTGGGCTTGTTTCTATGGGGGAATAATACCGGCGCTGCTGCAACCTCCGGTATCTTTCAGCGAATACAATCCCGCAGCCGAAAAAGCCGCAAAAGTCGCTTCCCTTCTGAATAATCCCTGGGTCATTTTTTCTAATGAACATGCTTTTAGTTGGCATACATGCAATATCCCACACAACAGATTAATTGACATATCCGATATTCATGGCGAGGCAAATGCAGCAGCGAGTGTACAAAGCAATCAAAATGATCTGGCGCTTATCCAGTTTTCGTCGGGAAGTACCGGCGATCCCAAAGGGGTGATGCTGACACATAAAAATATCATCGCAAACACGTCAGATATCATCAAGGGTATTAATCTGAAATCTCACGATATATCAGTAAACTGGATGCCGCTTTACCATGATATGGGGCTCCTCGGATTTCATATAACGCCTGTTTTTGCAGGAGTTATTCAATACTTCATCAATCCAGTTGATTTTATTAAGAATCCATCCTTATGGCTCGAAACCATGAGCCGGAATCGCTGTACTATAACGGCTTGCCCCAATTTTGGACAGGCGCTTGTAAACCGTCATCTCACAAGAAAATCGGCGTATGACTGGGATTTGTCCCCGCTTAGAATCATCTTCAATGGAGCAGAGCCAATTTCGGTGACAACTATGCTTAATTTCATTGATAAATTAAAACCTTACAGATTCAACCAACTGGCAATGTTTCCCGCCTACGGACTTGCTGAAGCAACATTGGCTGTAACGTTTCCCAATAGTTCAATTGCCACTGAAATCAGAACTTTCGAGCGGGAAACACTGTTGCACGATGGAATTGCCGCCGAGATATTTTCTTATGACGAACAAAGCGTTGAACTAATAAATCTGGGAACTCACCTTGAACATTGTGAGGTTTTTATCGCCGATGATTTAAACCAGCCGCTAACTGAGTGTCATGTAGGTAATGTTCTTGTCAGAGGACAAAATGTTACTGATGGCTACTTTGCGGATCCGGAAAAAACATCGGCGTCTTTTGCAGGCGAATGGCTTTTAACCGGCGACCTCGGTTTTATTTATGAAGGTAATCTTTATATTACCGGACGTTCCAAGGATTTAATCTTTATCAACGGCACAAATTTTTACGCCCATGATCTGGAAACAATTGCTTTAAAGGTTGAAGGGATAAATTATGGCAAGATTGTAATTGCCGGCAGTTTTGATGAAGACGATGGACGCGATAAACTGTTGATTTTCCTTGTTGGCGCCAAAAACGACGAGACTATTGAACTTTGCCTGAGACTGAAAAACCATTTCGCTAACATGGTCGGGCTTGTCACCGAAACTTTCATCGCGGTTAAATCGTCAGATATACCGCGTACCAGCAGTGGAAAACTGCAACGGTATAAAATGGTTGAGAGATACCTTAAAGGGGATTTCGGTAAGGTTATTCAGATTTAATTTGGCGGTGTAAACTCCCCTGACCTGGACGAAACAGAACGAAAGATTATCATTGCGAAATTATTTTTTCTATACTACAATGGGCATACTCTATGGTTTCAACAATAAATATTATGTCGTCCCTGACGGAACAGTTCCGTAGGATCGAAATTTTATATATGAATCTGGTTGGCTTACTACCATAAACATTCCGCCATTGCTAAAAACAGGATGACCTCATAAATAATGCAGAGTAACTAAACAAAAAGCTACTCATTAAATTAAAACCTAAAACCACTTACCAACTTACCAACTTACCAACTTACCAACTTGCCAACTTGCCAACTTACCAACTTACCAACTTGCCAACTTACCAACTTACCAACTTGCCAACTTGCCAACTTAACATCTATTTATGTTTTTCATCAACGGTATCGGTTTGATCTCCCCACAAAAAACCTCAGAAACAAAGGAGTTTCTGACGGAGATAATTGAATATCATGCCGACTACCTCAAATGCATAGAACCGGTTTATAGAACCTACATCGATCCTATTGCATCGCGCAGGATGAGCCGGTTGATAAAAATGGGAATCGCCTCCGCCAGGATGAGCGTTGCTGAGGCAGGACTTGATATGCCTGACGCCATAATCACCGGCACCGGACTTGGAAGCGTGGAGGATACCGAAAAAATTCTTGCAGAAATAACGAAGGAGGAACGTTTTTTAAATCCGACTCCTTTTATACAGTCAACATACAATACAATCAGTTCGCAGGTAGCTATCAACCTGAAGTGCATGAATTACAATTCTACTTATGTCCATCGTACATTTTCTTTTGAAAGCGGTTTGATCGACGGCATGTTGCAAATGGAAGAAGGAGCAGCGTCTGATGTTCTGATTGGCGCCATTGACCAGATGACCCTGAACCATTTAAAGATTACGCGCCGTATTGGTTTGTGGAAAATGCAACCGGTAAATAGCCTTCAATTGAATGACGAAAAAACGCCGGGAGCCTTAGCCGGCGAAGGAGCCGCGTTTTTCGTAATCGGTGCAAAACCTGTTACGTCAACATACTGTAAATTAACCGATGCAGGTATTTGGATCAACTTCAACGGTTCATTGAATATTACCACAGCGGTTGAAGAATTTCTGGGAAAGCACGGACTTACTCCCGGCGACATTGACATCGTGATGCTTGGCAACAATGGCGACAGTAACTATGATTTCCTTTATGCCAATTTTGCCGACCAACTTTTTCCGGGAACCGCTCAGGCATGGTATAAACATTTGTGCGGCGAATATCACACCGCTACCGGATTTGGTTTATGGGCGGCGGCAAATATCTTGAAACATCAGAGCTACCCGGAAATTCTGCATCTCAATGGAATTCTGCCTTCACGGAAAAAAAATATTTTGATATACAATCAATACAGAAATGTTAACCACGCTATGACGCTGGTTCAGGCGTGTTAGCCATCCAAAAAAAAACAATTCGACTGATTATCCGTTAGCAAGTTTCAGTATTATCAATGGAGATAAAAAAGTTAACGCCCCGCCAATCCCTGATTAAAGCATACCTCCGGGTGAATTCCATTCCCAATGACAGCAACACACTCGACAATGCATTTTACGCTGAACTTCTACATATCATCGGTTTAACCGAAATAAAATCAGGAAGTAAAAAGCTAATTGAACGAAAAAAAGAGTGCGACAGGGAACCTGGATCTTTGATTGAAAACACTATCCTCCAACTGGACAGCCATGACAAAATTTCACGGCTTCCGGAGCCGATGCAGTTTGGCAAGACTCATGCTGAAAGGCTTCTCAATGTTTCGCTTGAACTGACGATTACCTGGCTTAACCGCATCCTTTTCCTGAAACTACTTGAAGCGCAACTGATAAGTTATCAAAAGGGCGATCCTGAGTTTGGCTTCCTGAACGCTTCAAAAGTAAATGGATATGATGATCTCGATAAACTTTTTTTCTGGGCGATGGCGCGTAAACCGGATGAGCGGAATTTTGCTATAACACAGCTTTTCGGCAAAGTTCCTTACCTGAATTCATCTCTTTTTGAGCCTACAGAACTTGAGCAGGTCACAATTTTTATCAGCAACCTGGAACACGATACTTCGATACACATCCTTTCTCCCACGGTTTTAAAAGATAACACAGGTAAAAAAAGAAAAGGGAGTAATGATATTGAAATCAAAGATTTAAAAAACCTCGTCACCAATGTTCTAAACAAAAATCAGATAACCGAAAAAACTTCATTTATATTTTTTCTATTGATGGTTGGCAGTGAGATAAAGTCCTTTGTGACTTCATGGAAGGGCGAATATTTAAATTATGGCAATTGGCTTGCTGAACCGCGAACCACTGAATGGTTTGATCCTGTTCCGCGAATAATTATTCGTGAAGTAATGGCAAAGGAAAAATACTTGCGGCATTTATTGACTGGGAATGTATATTTTCCAAATAGTCGAACAATCATCCTGATATGTCTTATAGTTTATTTCTCCTACTTTTGCGCTCCATATCAAATTGAAAATGTCGAAAAAAATTTACGTTACCGGGATTGGTATTATCTGCGCAGTTGGCAATAATGTGCAGGAAACTTTTTCGTCGCTGGTTGGCTCCCGATCGGGAATTGGCGGGATCACACTGCTGAATACGATACTGAAGGGAGTCGTTCCGATAGCTGAAGTGAAACTCTCAACCACTGATCTGATGAACATTTCAGGAAATCCAGGCAGGAGAGACCTTACCAGAACAACCTTACTCGGAATGATCGCTGCAAGCGAGGCTATTGCATCATCGGGGATTCAGGAAATCGGAAAATACAGAACCGGGTTTATTTCCGCCACCACTGTTGGAGGCATGGACAGAAGCGAAAATTTTTACATGGAATTTCTTGCAAATCCATCAAAGGGTAAACTTATTGACGTGATAAACCACGATTGCGGCGACAGCACCGACCGCATTGCTCGGCATATCGGGATTACCGATTTCACGACCACGGTCAGTACAGCCTGTTCTTCCTCGGTTAATGCCTTGATATTTGGCTCAAACCTTATTAAAACAGGTCAGCTCGACAGAGTCGTTGTCGGCGGAACGGATTCTGTCACCAGGTTCACCCTCAATGGTTTTAATACGCTTATGATTCTTGATAAATCGGGGTGTCGCCCCTTTGATGAAAACCGGGCAGGATTAACTCTTGGCGAAGGCGCCGCGTACCTTGTTCTTGAATCAGAAGAGATTGTTTTAAAAGAGAAGAAGAGCGTTCTCGCAGAGGTATTGGGTTATGGAAATGCCAACGACGCTTATCATCAAACGGCTTCTTCACCTGATGGAACCGGCGCCTGGATGGCAATGAGCAAAGCTATTGAAATGAGCCGTCTTAGTCCGTCGGAAATTGACTACATCAATGTACATGGCACTGGAACCCAGAATAATGATCTTTCAGAGGGCATTGCAATAGAAAGATTATTCGGAGACCGGGTTCCACCATTTAGTTCCACAAAAGCATTTACAGGTCATACACTTGGCGCATCCGGCGCGGTCGAATCAGTCATTTCAATCCTCTCAATCGTTAATAACATGATTTTCCCGAATCTTAAATTCGAAACGCAAATGAAAGAATTGAAAATCAAACCCGTAACTGAATTGTTGACAAATATTCCGGTGAAACGCATCCTCTCCAACTCGTTTGGATTTGGAGGCAATAACTCTGCGGTTGTCTTTTCAAAACCTGATAATGATTCCGCTCCTACGGAGTGGGTTCAATTCTGAACTTTTAATCTGAACCAATTGAACGAAAAACACACACCTGTATATATTAACGGCATCGGGATAGTTTCTCCTCAGAGACCCCTGAGAGCAGAAGGTTTTTTATCAGAAGCCGTTTCTTATCATGCCAATCAATTAAAATGTCCTGATCCGGGCTACAAGGAGTACATCCCTGCTGAAATGATCCGCAGGATGAGCAGGATAATCAGAATGGGTGTTACGGCTTCGAAAATGTGTCTTAGGGATGTCATGACCGGGAAAGGTATTGAGTGGGAAAACGGACTTAATCCTGACGCGATTATTACCGGAACCGGTCTCGGATGTGTTGAGGACACGGAAAAATTCCTGACTTCAATGATTAAAAACAATGAAGAGTTTCTCACTCCGACTTCTTTTATACAGAGCACCCACAACACTGTTGCCGGACAGATAGCGCTCCTTTTGAAATGCCACAGCTATAACTTTACTTACGTTCACAGGGGGATATCTTTCGAGACCGCGCTCATTGACGCCATTACGCAAATCAAAACTGGCGAATTTGGAAATGTTCTGGTTGGCGGTTTCGATGAAATTACCCAACACTCATTCGCAATCATGAATCGTATGGGTTTCTGGAAACGGAAGCCTATTGATACACTTCAACTGCTCAACGATAATCAACGCGGTTCTGTGGCAGGCGAAGGAGCTGCTTTCATGTTTCTTGAGAACCAAAAATATTCCGGCTCCTACGCCTGTTTAAGAGGCGTCGAAACTTTTAATTTACCTGAATCCAGCGATGAACTCTGGCCCCGGCTTAATAAATTCCTTGCCCGGCATAATCTGACTGAAAAAGAGATTGGCTTTACGTTGCTTGGTTTTAGCGGAGATCCTGCAACAGATTATTTTTACCATGAACTGATCAAGAGTTTCCCTGAGAATTCAGGTTTCGGGTATTTCAAACATCTTTGTGGCGAATACCATACAGCATCGTCTTTTGCATCAGGACTGGCGGCGCTGATTATGAAATCGCAGTCAATACCTGAGATTGTGAGACTTAATTGCGATGAGAAAAATGGCGATCTTGAAAATATATTGATTTACAACCATTTCAGAGGAACCAGCCATTCATTTACCCTGTTAAGCCGACCGTAAATGTTTAATTTCCGCCGTCTGACAATTATATTTATCATCATTATCATCGGACTGAATTTTGTGAGTCTGATTTCCCATAGTTTGCACTATGGATGGTTTGGATGTCATTTTTACTTTTGGAATATATCGGTATTTGTAGCTTATTCCGGGATATCTTTTGCCCTGGCTTTTCTTCCCTGCAGCAATTTTCATCATCCGGTTTTGTGTAAAGGCGAAACTACCGAAAAAGTTTTATCGCTCACATTTGATGATGGTCCTGATCCAAAAAATAGTCCTTTGGTATTGGAAACACTGAGAAAACATGATATTACAGCTACATTTTTCTGCATTGGTAAAAACCTGGAAGGGAACGAAGAACTTATCCGGCAGATGGTAAGTGAAGGACATCTTATCGGCAATCACAGCTTAAGCCATTCCATAAGGTTCGATTTTTTCTCATCAGGCAGGATAAAAGCGGAATTACTTAAAACGAATGAGATAATAACAAATATCACCGGCAAAACTCCGAATTTCTTCCGCCCACCGTTTGGCGTTGTAAACCCATTGGTAAGCAGCGCTTTGAAAGGAATTTCATTGCAAACTGTTTGCTGGAATATCCGGTCGCTCGATACGGTAATCAGGAATCCAAAAAAAATTTCAGACAGAATTTTCACCAGACTCAAACCCGGCTCCATTATCCTTCTTCATGATCATTCAGATTTTTCAACACGGTATCTTGATAACCTATTATTGAAAATCAAAGATGCCGGATTCAGAGTAATTCCACTCGATCAACTTTTAAACAAACTTTCATAATGAATAAAGAACTTTATTCGCGGAATACTTTTCAGCGAATTTGCCAACACTTACCATTGCCATTTTTTTTGTTAATTCTGTTTCCTGTTTGTATTCTTGCCCAAAATAAACCGATGAACACAGCGCTTATTAGCCACTTGAAACAAAAGGTAAAAGAGTTGGCGGCAACAACTCAAACCATTACAAGCGCCTTTATACAGGAAAAAAAGATGGAGATGATTTCAGAGAAAATCGTTTCCAAAGGAAAGTTTTATTTCAGGGCTGAGCGAATGTTGCGTTGGGAATATACCGAGCCGTTTTCATACCTTATTATTATAAGCAATGATAATATCTCCGTAAAGGATGAAAACAATGTCAGCCATTTTAATGTCAATTCCAATAAGATGTTTCTCGAAATCAACAGGATTATTCTTGGTTCAATCCAGGGGACTTTGCTGAATGATGAGATAAATTTCAGGACAAGTTTTTTTGACAGCGAGACTGCTTTTATTGTCAAACTTTATCCATTATCCGCCGAACTAAAAGAGTCTCTTGCAGAAATTGTCATTCATTTCAGTCATAAAGACTTTTCGGTTGACGAGGTTGAAATGGTTGAACCTGGCGGCGACAAAACCAGAATTATTTTCCATGATAAAAGTTTCAACAAACCGATTTCTGATGAAAAGTTTATTGTTCGGTAGTCTTTGCTGCATCTTTTTTCTGACAGGTTGCGTTTCTGTAAAACCCAAAGGAATTAAACCATCCATAGAAAACCAGATTAACCATAAGACGAATCCCATCCTTTTTGTTAACTCTTTGTTTAAGGCGACGCTGGAAATAAAAAAGCGGCGGCTTTCTGGTCTGCTATTGATTAAACGCATGGATACCGCCGCAGAAGGAATTAGTTCTAAAGGCAGTGTTTACAGGGTCGTGTTTACCAACGAGATCGGCATGACCTTTTTCGATCTCGAATTAACCAGCGATTCGGGTAAAATGATTTCTTGCTTTGCCTCATTCAATAAAAAAGCGTTCATTAAAATTCTCAAAACAGATTTTCAGGTACTCACTAATAATTTTCAATTTGAATCCCAAAGAACTTACCGGCAGGATTCAACCCGTAACCTTATTATATATGGTATAGCCGGCTCTATGAAAATATGGCAGGTTTACTCACCCACCGCTGATACGCTTTTCAAAGTAGCGGGAAAATCAACCATTGCCGACCCTGTGTTTATATCCTTCACCAATTATTCAAATAATAGACCCGCCAAGATTACAGTGGAAAACCCGGTTATTGGCATGAAATTATCGCTCAGACTGTTGTCAAAGCCTTGATATTAACATAGAAATGGTATAGGTTGTGACATTCTGAAGGTAAGTTCCAGGTTCCAGGCTCCAGGTTCCAGGTTCCAGGCTCCAGGTTCCAGGTTCCAGGTTCCAGGTTCCAGGTTCCAGGTTCCAGGTTCCAG
>JBAXRP010000062.1:0-19106 GCA_037131145.1 Bacteroidota bacterium | reverse complement strand
AACCTGATAAATTGTTGGCGTTACAGCTTCACAACCAAAATAATTGGTATATGTGACCGTAACAGTATGGTTGCCTGTTGTATTCCAGATTACAGTGAGGTGATTTGTGCCCTGTCCGCCGGCAATGGTTCCTCCCGAAGGGATTGTCCATTGATAACCTGCCATTCCGAGTTCTGTGAGATATGTTGCAGTCAGATTTCCTTCGCAAACAAAATTAGGACCGGTAATAGTTGGAGTTGGCGCCGGGATTATTGTAATCTGGTAAACTGTGGAAGTTGTTGCGGCGCAACCGGCCAATCCTGTATAGTTTACGCTAACCCAATGGAATCCGGCAGAAGTCCATTTAACCACAACGCGTCTGTCGGTACTCTGTCCGAGCGAACAAATCTGACCTCCTGTTGATGTAAGCCACTGGTAATTTGTCATGCCCGATTCTGTTTCAAAAGTTATACATTCATCAATACATCCCACCGACGTGGATGACGGAATAGTTGCGATAACGGGAACGGGTGGTAAAACAACATTTACATGAATTACTGTGGGCGATGCAGCCGGACAGTTATGAATGTTTTCATGGTAATTCACCGAAACCGTTCCCTGCCCAAAAGTCGTCCAGGTAATAGTAACTGTGTGATTATTTATTCCACCGCCTGCTGTAATTGTTCCGCCGATTACGCTCCAGGCATAATTAAGTTTGTCAGGTTCGGTTTGGTAAACATTACCTGTTGAATTGATACAAACCAGAGGAGCTCCGCTTATGGTTGGCACAGGCACAGGCGTTGCGGTAATTGTTACTTCGTTGGTAATTTTCTCCTGATCGGGATTGCACCAGGTATCGCTTTGCTTCAGCCTGAAAATTGTGGTTTCCGAAAGAGCCGGCGGCGAATATGATAAAGTAGTCGCATTAGGAATATCTGTCCAGGCAGTTGTAAAAGTTTTCGATTGCCACCGGAATATTCGGTTTCCGCTGCCGCCTGCGGGAAGACTTGCCGTAATTGGTTCGGGAGTTTCAAGCATACATACAATCTGATCAACTCCCGCCACTCCTGCCACAAACTCATCATATACAGTGATAGTGGCTGTTACGGTGTTAACCTGCTGTTCGGGATTACAGTAAGAATCAGTTTGAACAATCCGATATTGCGTTGTAGCAAATAGCGACGGAGGCGCGTAAATCAATGTTGTGGCTCCGAAGATGTTATTCCACGCTCCCAGACCATCTTTCGCCTGCCAGCTATAAGTAAAACTTCCACTGCCGCCGCCGGGAAGAACAGCTATCAAAGGATTTGGAGTTTCACCATAGCAGATTGTCTGATCGGCGCCAACACTCCCTGGGACAAGCTGATCATATACGCTAATCGTTACTACATTGCTGTTAATCTGGTGAATAGGATCGCAATTAATGTCGGACTGAACCACCCGGAAATGAGTTGTGGCTGTAAGCGCCGTAGGATTATAAAGAAGATTGTTGGCGCCTTGAATGTCATTCCATACCCCGCCGGTAGCCTGAATCTGCCATTGATAAGTAAAGTTTCCGCTTCCGCCTCCGGGAACCGAAATATTTAACGGATCAGGCGCTTCGGCGTAACAGATCGTTTGGTTAACGGAAACTGTGCCCGATACCATTAGTTCGTGAACAGTAACTGTTACTTCATTGCTTATTATTTCCGGAGATGGAACACACTGGTTGTCTTTTTGAACTACCCTGTATTTTGTGGTTTGCATTAAAGCCGGAGGCGCAAATTGAGAGTCGGTAGCTCCAGGAATATTATTCCAGGCGCCGCTGCCAACCTGCAACTGCCAATGATATGAAAAAGCGCCGCTGCCTCCCGATGGCATTGATATTGCAACCGGAACCGGCGTTTCGTCCATACATATTGTCTGGTCATCGCTTGCCGTTCCCGAGCCCAACTGCCAGAAAACAGTAATGGTTACAAAATTACTCGTAACCGTCTGCAACGGATTGCACCGGTTGTCGGACTGAACAACTCTGAATCTTGTGGTCTCAGTGAGCGGCGGTGGGGCGAACAATAAACTAAATGCGTTGGCGATGTTATTCCATGCTCCGGCGCCAACCTGTTCCTGCCACTGATATGTGAAATTTCCACTGCCGCCTGCCGGAATGGTTGCAGAAAGTGGAACTGGCGTTTCACCGTAACAGATACTTTGATCGGCTGAGGTAACCCCGGCAAACAATTGTCCGGAAACCGTTATAGTTACTGCATTACTGACTTCCTGCTGATCGGGATTGCAAAAATCATCGGTTTGAATCAACCGATATTGCGTTGTTTGAGTCAATGCCGACGGCGCAAGACTAAGACCGTTTGCCGAAGGGATATTATACCATCCGCCGCCGCCAACCTGCGATTGCCACTGATACGCAAAATTTCCACTTCCTCCCGCCGGGATTACCGAAGCGATCGGCGCCGGAGTTTCGCCAAAACAAATTATCTGATCCATGCCCGCCGTTCCTGGAACCAACAGGTCGTAAAGGGTTATTGTCACTATATTGCTGGTAACGTTGCGGTCGGGATTACACCAGGAGTCGGTCTGAATTATCCGGTAGTTTGTAGTTGCTGTGAGCGCTATCGGCGAAAAAATCAGATCCGTCGCGCCGGAAATGTTATTCCACGAGCCACTGCCCGTCTGCGCCTGCCATTGAAAGGTAAACAATCCGCTGCCGCCGGAAGGCGCTGAAACAACCAATGTAGCAGGCGTTTCCCCATTACAAATTGTTTGATTACTTCCAGCCGATCCAACCACCAATTGATCGTAAATGGTTATTGTAACAACATTACTTATAGCCTCCTGATGAGGCGCGCACCAGGTATCGGTTTGCTTCACGCGATATTGGATAGTTGCAGTTAGCGAAGAAGGCGAATAGTTGATGTTCGTGGCGCCCGGAATGTCATTCCATCCTGCGCCTCCAAATTCATTCTGCCACTGATAGGTATAGTTGCCGCTGCCTCCCGTAGGAAGTGAAATGTGCAGTGGATTCGGGATTTCTCCGTAACAGAGTGTCTGGTCGGTATCCGAAACGCCGGAAATAAGCTGGTTATAAACTGTCACAGTAACAACATTGCTGGTTGCCTGTTGATAAGGCTCACAATAAATATCTGAATGAATTACGCGATATTGAGTTGTTTCAAAAAGCGCGGGCGGCGAGTAGGTTTGCCCGATGGCAGATGGAATATCAACCCAACTGCCGCTATTAACTTTCAATTGCCACTGGTATGAAAAAGTTCCGCTACCTCCCGAAGGCGGCGTAATTGAAAGCTGCGAAGGTATTGTTCCATAGCAAACGAATTGATCGTTTGTGGCGCTACCCGAAACCAGAGGCTGGTGTACAGTGATTGTCACCAGATTGCTGATTACATCCTGAGCGGGATTACACCAGGTATCTGTTTGAACAAGTTGATAAGATGTTGTGGTTGTCAATGCCGATGGCGAATAGGTCATGTTGGTGGCGCCCTGAATATTTGTCCAGTTTCCTGTACCGGTTTTTGCCTGCCACTGATATGCGTAATTGGAACTTCCGCCAACGGGAACTGTTGCAGCAAGAAGTTCTGGCGTTTGATTATAACAGATCGTCTGATTATTTCCAACTGAGCCCGAAACAAATGGGCTGAAAACGGTAATCACAATTTCACTCGTTGTAACAATTTGATCGGGGTTGCAAAAATTATCCGCTTGCCGCAACCTGTAATGAGAAGTTGCTGTGAGTTGAGGAGGCGAATAAGCGAGGTTGGTCGCGCCGGAAATATCTGTCCAGTTAACGCCAATCAACTCTTGCCACTGATATGTGAACATTCCGCTGCCGCCCGCAGGTAAAGTTGCCGAGATTGGTTGAGAAATCTGTCCATTGCAAACCGACTGATCCTGGCTGGCAACGCCCGCTATCATCGGGTTAAATGTGAAAATGGTCATCTGATCATTTATATCCGGGCAGGGCTCTGCATTGGTGGAAGTTAAAGTCAGCGTAATTGTCGATCCCGCTTCTGATGGATCAGGACTGTAAATGGCATTCAACGCCTGCCGATTCGGAGTAAAAGTACCTGCCCCACCTGTCCAGACGCCAGTTACGGTTCCACCGCTAATTGTTCCGGAAAGCATTACCGTTTCGTTATCGCAGGCGCTCTGATTCGGACCTGCATCAACCATCGGAGCGAGTATATTGATGGTAATTTGATCCAGGACTTCGGCGTTTGCACAACCATCTGCGCCAAAAGCCTTCAATGTAAGAATGACCATCTTATTTGATAAGTCAGCGACAGTAAATGTATAAGTAGTCGCTAAACTGTATTGGTCGCTGAAATTAGCGCCGGAGGGATTTGTAGGACTTGTCCATTTCACCGAATTAAAATCGGTCGCAGTTCCTGTTAAATCTACTGTATTGGGAGAAAGATTACAAACGGTGATATCAGTGGGACCAGCATCAACGGTTGGACGGGGATCAATAACCACCTCGCCGGTCATCAGCGTATCGCAACCTTTGGAGGTGATTGCTTTTACCTTGTAAATTCCTGCAGGTTGCGGATTGTTAAACCAGAAACTTCCGGCAGCGGCGGTTGTAATAGCAACTGGTAATGAAAGTGATGTCCCGTCCTGATGAACGATTTCATAAGTGGTATTGGCTTCGGCATTTTGTAGTCCAATATCCTGCAATTCACAGTTGATTCCCTGAGGTTTCACGCTATAAACGCCCGGTCGCGGATTGATCGTTACAATTCCAGTCATAGTATCGTTGCAGGCGGTTATGCCTGAATGGGCGGTGACATAATAATTGCCCGGTTGGTATTTTATTCCCCAATGCAAAGCGTTTCCATCGCCGGGTATTGAAATGACAGTACCGGCTGGAGGATGGAGCTTGTAGGTTACATTTTGTTCGGACCCGCTAAGCCATATATCAACGCCTGCGCAGGATTCAATCAGGGGATTCAATGTAAAGCGAACCGGATCCGACTGAAGGAGAAGGCTGCCGGTCATCGTTTCAGTACAATTGTTTGACACATTCCGCGCGCTGATGGTATAAGGTCCGGGAACAGTGATAAACCCAAAACTCAGCGGACCTGCGCCTCCAATGCCTGGTTTGGGAAGCGACCAGGGAGCGCCATTAAGAAACAAGGTATATTCAACGCCCATATCAGAATGTTCAAGCAGGATTTCTGTTCCAACGCCAGGATCAAAACAGACTGTTCCTGTAGGTAACATCTGATATTTTGAAGGACTTGAAATAACGATTACAGAGTCATTCATCTGAGAGTGACAGATGTTATTTGCATCATAAGTTATCACTACATAAGTCCACGGAACGCTGGTTGATCCGAATACCAATGGCTGACCGTTTATCCCCGTTCGCGTGGAAAAATTCGGATCAGGGAGAATGTATGGAGTACCCGTTAAAGGATCAATTTTATGTACCCGGTAAGTAAAGCCTGTTTCGGAATTATCGAGACCAATTTCAGTAAGCCCGCAATGGGCTCCCGATGGCGTGATGTTATATGGTACCGGATTTGTCCAGATCACTTTTTCATCATCCATATACACATCGCATCCGGTTACCGGATTATATGCCAGAACCTTGTAAACGCCTGGCGTAAACTGACGTCCGAAATTTATGGCGCCTGTGCCGCCCAGCCACGGACCTTGTGTGAACTGAGAGCCGGTTAAAGGGGTACAAACGAGGCTGTACCATATTCCGGACTGTGAATTTTCGAGTGAGAATTCATCGCCTGCGCACAATGAACCTGCCGGTGTAAATAAAAACTGCAAAGGCAATGGTAAAATGATCGCTTCATCATCAATCCATACCCAACATCCGGTTAGCGGATAGGTGGCTTTGATTTTATATGTTCCGGAGTTTAGCTGAGGTCCGAAATCCAACGGACCAGGTCCGTTTCTGCTGATAGCCGTATTCACATTTCCGTTGAAAAGCTCATATAAAACGCCAATCTGGCTGCCATTAAGGGTAATAATGTCGCCCGGACAATTTCCGGTAGAGCCGATCACGTAATTTGGCACAGGATTCGGGTTAATCGTCACAATGCATTGGCCATTCATCAATATTGACTGTTGATTTGTAACATTTGTGCCAAGAATGGTATAGACGCCACTTTCCGGAATCTGCCACTCAAGCGTATCGCCTGTGCCTGCCTGCATTCCTCCTGGAACCGGCACACTGCTCTTCAGCAATTGGTAATCAATACCAACATCGGAACCGTCAAGCGTTATCGCTACCGGAGTACCTGCGCATACCGGCGGCGGACAAATCAAATCGTACTTCTCCGGTTCGGTGTTAATGATTATGCTGTAATAAAAAGGCGTTCCCAAACATTCAACGCCTCCGGGCAATGCAATCCACGGCGTTACTTTATATTTGAGTGTACATGTTGCAGGTCCTCCCGGTAAAATCGTAAGCAATTGGGCTGGTAGCAGGGCGGCTGTTCCATTCATCAGATAAGGACTGATAAATCCCGGACAGGTTACCTCGAAAAACTCCCAACGAAAGTTTACTCCTTCAACATTTGACGTAAATGTTACCGGTACTGTCATCTGACCGGAAACCAAAACCTGGAAATTTACTGAATTGGATATCTGCGCCACCGGCATTACATTCACTACGAGCGTAACAGAATTTCCGGAGCAAAAATTCGGCGCAGGACCATGAGGCGTTATATTGTATGTAACCTGACAAGGCACGCTTCCATAGTTGAATAAAACATCGCCAATAGTGATTCCCTGACCGCTGTTATTGCCAATACAACTCCCCGGCGTTGTTGTCCAGGTATAGGTTGTGCCGGATACTGATGATACCGGCGAATAGTTAACCGCATCGCCCGAACAAAGATTTACCGTCAAAGGACTGGTAATTACCGGAACCGGATCAACGGCAATTGTAGTATTGGAAGTACAGGAAGCAAACCCGTCCCAGATAACACAAACAAAGTTTGTCGAAACAGTTGGACAAACGTCAATGCATTGAAGGGTGGAAGTAAATCCGGGAGGAGTAGAAGTCCAGCTATAGGAATAATTACCGGAACCTCCTGATGCATTTGCACAGATGTGAGCCTGTCCGTTGAGACAATCAGGGCAAATACTGTTTGGGTTTGCTGTGATTGAACATACCAAAGGATTTCCGGTGATGGAAATAACCGTATTATCGCTTCCTTCGCAGCCATTTGAGTCGGTGACTTTATAAGTAAAAGTGGTGGTGGTTGAAAGTGAAACCGATGTAACCACCTGTTGATATGGATCCCCGTTAATCTTATCCGACGGCGACCATTGATGATTAGTGTAGGGCAGTGTTCCACCGGTAGCCGACCCGGTCAGGGTAATTGTCCAACCATTAGGAATGGGCGCATAGAGTCCTGCTTCGGCAACCGGATTCGGGTTTACATCAATGATTACTACATTGCTTGTATCTGCAGGACATGAAGCAGATGATGATACAATTCTGCGGAAGTGGGTTTTTATATTCAGTGGCGCTGGTTGATAAGTTGGACCATCCGCACCGGGAATATTGATAAATGTTGTATAAGGGGAAACGGTTGATTTCTGCCACTGAAAGATGAAAAGTCCACATGCCCCGGCAGGGTCGGTTCCCATAAGTGGAGACGGAGCTTTTCCCGCGCATACTTCAGTGGAACTTACCGGAATTTGATTATTTGAAATAGGCTCGCAGAAATTAATGATGATGGGCGCGGAAATATTGGGAAGGCAAGGATTAGAGGTTGCAATTCGTCTGAAAGAGGTGGTTTGTGTAAGAATTTCCGGTTGATAGGTAAGGCTGGTGGCGCCGGCGATGATGGTCCATATTGAACCGCCATCTGTGGATTGTTCCCAACTGAAGGTGAAAGGCGAGGAACCGCCAAAAGGCACAGTCCCTGTGATTAGCGCCGGCTGAGCGCTACCGCATACCGACTGATCACCCAAAATCAGGTTATTCTGAACTGCAGGATGAATGGTAATCTCCAAAGGGGTTGAAATATCTGAACAGTCTCCGGCATCATAAGCAGTTCGCCGGTACAAGGTTGACTCACACAGCGGGTAATTGATCTGGTAATTCTGACCGGTTCCTCCCACCCCTATTGGTTCCCAACCAGTACCTTGATTTTTATCCCACTGGAAAGTATATGTACCGCTGCCTCCCTGTGGCATGGCGCCAGTAATGGTAATTTGGGAAATACATCCGCAAAACTGTGACGGAGCTAATGAAATCACATTGTTTGAAAGCAATTGTGTAATATGAACGGTCATGGTTTTATTATCGCTGCCACATCCATTGTTTATGGTAACCTTTACAAGGTAATCGCCAAAATCGGGAAAATTGATGACCGGATTATATGAAGAATCGGTGGTGCCCTGATCAAAAGTAACTCCGGCAGAAGGGGTAACTTCCCACAAAATATTGATCGTTGATGAATCGCAGTTCAGATTATATGCAGGATTGAACAATCTTGGACCTGGCCCGCAGTAATAGACTTCATTTTGAGGAAAGGCAACCAGCGGAGGTTCACAAACCAGAACTGGCAGCTCCGTGAAACTCGTATCACAACTGTTTACTAACCTTAATTTGATGTTATACATATAGTCGGGCGGCTGCCCCATTGCGGTGAATTTAATCAACGGCTCCGAATAGGTGTTATCATTTTCATGAAAGGGCGTTACAATCTGCCAACCAACCGGAGGTGTTATTGTCCACAGGTATTTCGGTATTCCCATACCGCCAACTTCACTTGTATCGTGAATTTGAACATACTTTGGAACACAAGCCTCGGTTGTGTCAAATACAAAGTTTGCTGTTGGATTGGTTTGAACGTAAAGATATTTGACAATGGTATCAAAACCGGAATTATTGGTTAGATTTTGTCCTGTATAGGTGATAAGGGTAATAGTATAAATTTGTCCACTGTTTGTAAATGTGTGTACCGGATTTGGCAGTGTGGAAGTATTATTGGTTCCCGAAGCCGGATCTCCAAAATTCCAGTTATAAAAGGTGTATTCAGTATAACTAGTTCCATTGGGATAAATATAGAAACCAGGGATAGTGAAATTTGAGAATGGGATCGGATTGCATCCAACAATATGTTCGGGTATAGTATCACCTGCCCACCAACCGTTTCCTCCTTCCCATCCACCGCCAAAATTACCTTGCGCGATACATGAAACATAAATAGGAAAAACAGTTGTAATTATTTTCCCACAGGGGTTTTTAACAGTACAAATAGTTTTATAGGCATAAAGATCATCAATTTTTATATCGGAACATGTATAATAGATATGGGGTAAAATGTGATTTACCGGTAAGTCTTCCTGGTAAAGGGTATCTGTTGTTCCATCTCCGAAATTGTAAACATATTCAGTTCCTGGTGTGTTGGAATAAGCCTGTTCGGGAATAATGAAATTAACGAGAAAAGGCGCAATTCCATAAGTATTCGGAGGCGTGGTCAATCCCCCTCCCGGGTTGCTTCCCACAAAAACCCCATATTGCCGGCTGTTGTTACATCCGTTTGCGCCGTTGATTGAATAATTAATGACTTGTTCGCCGAGGCAGGTATAGGTTACAGGAATGTTTTCGGTAAAGGTTGTACTATTAAGGGTTGGCGTTGTGGTACAATTGCCCCACGTTATATTGTATAAAGTATTTGAAGCGGGAGTGGTTGAAGCATTGTGAAATTCAAAGTACCCCAGTGGATTCACATTGTTGGCGCCGCAGTATGCAAAGGTATTTGGATAATTGGGATTTGTCGAGTTCAGCACATCGGTAAGGGTGACATCTGGTTTCTGGGTAACAGTCACCGGATGAATAATTGTGTCCTTACAGCCATTGACATCTGTAACCCGAAAATTTACATGAAAGGTTTCCGAGCCATTGCCCCAGGCTTCGAAAACATGGGATGGATTCTGGATCGTGGCTGTATTCTTCTGGCGGGACAGGGTATCGTCAAATTTCCATAAATATGTAAAATTTGTGCCGGGAGTAGTACTTGTAAAATTAACAGGTACAACTGAACAGGGATTGGTTATCTGAAAGGTGAAACTGGCAACCGGAGGTGTATTCCTGATTATTGTAACGTTTCCCATGTTTTTCAAGCAACCTGTAGAGAGGATTTTCGCCTTAACTGTGTATATCCCCGGCGCAGTAAAATATCCAAAGGAATGACTATAACCATCGCCCGGCCATGGAGTTCCCTGTGAAACAGCGCCGAGAAAAACCTCATATTCAGCGCCTGGCTGCGATCCGGCAATCATAATCACAACTCCTGAAGCATCAGGATAATTGCAGAATTTCCCATTCGTGGGAAGTGTGCTTACTACATACGCTGATGGTTGTGGATCCATAACAACCGTTATCGAATTTGTGGTGGGAACTGTAATGTATGTACCCGATTGGTAATCGCCTGAAAAAGTAACCGTTCCACCGTTGCCAACAACGGTTGCCAGGTCGCCGGGTCCCGATAGTGGTTTTCTGAGCCTATAAGTAATCCCGTTAACTGAATTATCTATTTTAAACTTCAAACCCGTAGTACCCTGACAGTAATGGCTGTTGGAAGGATCAGTAACAAGAGTTGCAACTGTGCCATAAACAAATTGACTTGTCAAAATTGTTGTAGCGAAAAGCAGAAAGCGTAAATATTGTTTCATAAAAGTGAATATTTATTATTTTCATTCAGCAAATTTAATAACTCTGCCTAACTATGTCTCTTTCAAATGTTTTTCATAACAAAATAAAATAAAATATGAGAGATAAACTAATATATGTTTGCAAATATTCGCTTGTTTCAATTAATATAATTTAGAATAAATAAAGCCGGAATATGAAAACGACAATAAACATTAGACTTTGCCATGTTATATTCCATAGCATGACAGATATTGGTTAGGTAAAATAATCGGACTTATATTGAAACGCCAGTTTGGTCGGAATAACCAGCAAAAAAAAATTCCCAACCGTTAGGAAGGGAAAAATTTTCAATATCAAAAAAAAATATCTGATACTCTATTTCACAAATTTGAATTCGGCGCCAAGGTATTTTGCAGTATCACCCAATTGCTCTTCGATGCGAAGTAACTGATTATATTTAGCAATGCGGTCGGTGCGACAGGCAGAACCTGTTTTAATAAGTCCTGTATTAAGAGCAACTGCCAGGTCGGCAATAGTCACATCTTCGGTTTCACCCGAACGGTGGCTCATCACTGCTGTATAGCTGTTTCTGTAAGCCATATTTACTGCATTGATGGTTTCGCTGAGGGTTCCAATCTGATTGACCTTAATAAGTATTGAATTAGCAACGCCCATTTTTATCCCCTGTGAAAGGCGATCAACATTTGTTACAAACAAATCATCTCCCACCAACTGGATTTTACTTCCCAACTCTGTTGTCATAAGTTTCCATCCATCCCAATCATCCTCTGCCATACCATCTTCGATAGAAATAATCGGGTAGCGCTTCACCCAGTCTTTCCAAAATGAAACCATTTCTGAAGGCGTAAGTTTATCGCCGGTTGATTTTTTCAGATGATACACATTTTCCTCTGGAATAAAATATTCGGAAGACGCCGGATCAAGGGCAATGTAAATATCTTTTCCCGGTTTGTAGCCGGAAATTTCAATTGCTTTCACGATTACCTGTAACGCCTCTTCATTCGATTTCAGGTTGGGTGCAAAACCTCCTTCATCGCCAACGTTAGTAGAATATTTTCCTTTTTTCAGCACGGATTTCAGGTTATGAAACACCTCTGCGCCCATTCGAAGCGCTTCCGCAAATGACGAAGCGCCAATTGGCATAATCATGAATTCCTGGAAATCAATGGAGTTATCGGCATGAGATCCGCCATTCAGAATGTTCATCATCGGGATTGGCAGCGTTTGGGCAGATACGCCGCCAATGTAGCGGTACAGTTCCTGTCCGGTAGTTATGGCTGCGGCATGAGCTACGGCAAGAGAAACGCCGAGAATGGCGTTGGCGCCAAGTCTGGCTTTATTCAGTGTGCCATCGAGAGCGATCAACTTCTGATCAAGGTCAATCTGATCCAAAACAAACATTCCCTGTATTTCAGGAGCAATTACGTTATTCACGTTATGAACCGCTTGTAAAACCCCTTTTCCAAGGTAAACATTCTCATCTCCGTCCCTAAGCTCAACTGCTTCATGAACGCCGGTTGAAGCCCCAGAAGGCACTGCCGCTCGTCCAAGGGTGCCATCATCGGTTACAACATCTACTTCAATTGTAGGATTTCCCCTGGAGTCCAGTATCTGTCTGGCATGAGTTGATAATATAGAGCTCATATTTTATTTTTTAAGAAACTTCAGATATGGTTTCATTCCCTGGTTTTTCATCTTTCTTTTTTGCGCCAGATCTTTTGCGGCGAGTTGACTTTGCTTTGCCTTCATCTTTTGGTAAAAGCATTGCTTCGTTATAATCCACTAATTCGATCAGACACATTTCTGCATTATCTCCGAAACGGTTTCCGGTTTTCAGAATTCTTGTATAACCTCCCGGACGTTCCATAATCTTTTTCGAAATTTCCCGGAATAGCTCAGTAACAGCTTCCTTACTTTGAAGATAGCTGAATACTGTACGACGCGAATGTGTTGTATCATCCTTTGATTTTGTGATCAGAGGCTCAACGTAAATGCGAAGCGCTTTGGCTTTGGCAACCGTAGTATGTATCTTTTTATGAATGATCAGCGAGGCGGCCATGTTCGACAACATAGCTTTCCGGTGGGCGCTTTTTCTACCCAGATGATTAAATTTCTTTTGGTGTCTCATCGCAATTAATCCTTATCTAATTTATACTTCAAAGTATTCATACCAAATTCGAGCCCTTTGATTTTAACAAGCTCTTCAAGTTCGGTAAGTGATTTTTTACCAAAGTTGCGGAATTTCAGCAGATCATTTCTATTGAACGCTACCAGGTCGCCGAGATATTCAACATCGGCCGCTTTCAAACAATTAAGAGCTCGTACCGACAGATCCATATCAACCAGTTTAGTTTTTAACAGTTGACGGATATGAAGCGAACTTTCATCAAATTCCTCTGTAACTGCTTTTTCTGCAGAATCGAGTGTGATTTTCTCATCTGAAAAAAGCATAAAATGATGAATCAAAATTTTTGCCGCTTCCTTCAGTGCATTTTTTGGCTGAATAGAGCCATCAGTTAGAACTTCAATTACAAGCTTTTCATAGTCAGTTTTTTGTTCAACCCTGAAATTCTCAACATTAAAGGTAACGTTTTTAATTGGAGTGTGAACAGAGTCAATAGCGATCCTTCCAAGCGATGAACTCAAAGTTTTGTTTTCTTCGGCTGGAACATATCCCCTGCCTCTGTCAACGGAGAGTTCGATAGATAATTTCACATTCGGCTCCATGCGACAAATTACCAAATCAGGATTCAGTACTGTAAAAACCGAAAGAAATTTGTTGATATCTCCAGCTTTAAACTCACTTTGTTGTGCAATAACAACATTGACTTTTGCAGAGTTTTCAGCTTCAACAAGCTTTTTAAAGCGCACCTGTTTAAGATTCAGAATAATTTCAGTTACATCCTCAATAACTCCCTTAATGGTGGAAAACTCCTGTTCCACACCCTCAATTTTCACGGAAGTGATTGCAAAACCCTCTAAGGAAGAAAGAAGAATTCTCCGCAGTGAATTTCCAATGGTCACACCAAAACCAGGCTCAAGCGGACGAAATTCAAAAACGCCGCGGCTTTCAGTGGTCTCCACCATAATCACCTTTTCAGGTTTCTGGAACGGTAATATTGCCATATTATGATTTTTATTGGTTTATATACAATCCATTAATGTTATTTCGAATACAATTCGACGATCAACTGTTCTCTGATGTTTTCCGGGATTTGTTCACGCTCAGGATAGTTCATAAACTTTCCAACTTTCATTCCGCCATCCCATTCCAGCCAGGGGTATGGATTTCCACGACCGGAGAGGGAATTGATAATAACCTCCAGCGATTTTGAACGTTCCCGAACCGCAACGATATCGCCGGGACGTAATTCCATTGATGGAATGTTTGCAATTTTTCCATTCACCAGAATATGCCGATGCCCAATCAACTGGCGAGCGCCGTCGCGTGTAGGAGAAATTCCAAGACGATAAACAACATTATCGAGTCGTGATTCTATCAACTGTAACAATACTTCGCCGGTGATACCACCTTTACGAGAGGCTTTCAGAAAGATGTTTTTAAATTGGCGCTCAAGAATGCCATAAGTATATTTTGCTTTCTGCTTCTCCATAAGCTGGGTGCCATACTCAGAAACCTTAGCTCTGCGTTTAGTCTGCCCATGCATTCCGGGAGGGTAATTTTTCTTTTCATAACTTTTATCCGAACCGAAAATCGGATCTCTGAATCTTCTTGCAATTCTTGTTTTCGGACCAATGTATCGTGCCATGGTTATTTGTTTTTTTGTTGAAACGCATCGAGATGCGTCTTTTATTTTGAGACGCTTTACAATGCGCCTTAATTGTAGAGACGCATTGCATGCGTCTTTACTGCATAGACGCTTGCAATGCGTCTCTACCTGTTTATACCCGGCGGCGTTTTGGCGGCCTGCAACCGTTATGAGGCAATGGGGTTATATCCACAATCTCGGTTACTTCAATCCCTGCCGTATGTAATGTTCTGATTGCAGACTCACGACCAGCCCCAGGTCCTTTAATAAAGACCTTTACCTTGCGAAGACCAAGGTCGTAAGCAACCTTCGAGGCATCCTGAGCAGCCATCTGGGCAGCATAAGGAGTATTTTTCTTGGATCCCTTAAAACCCATTTTTCCAGCCGAAGACCAGCTAACTACCTGACCTGCATTGTTTGTAAGTGTCACAATGAGGTTGTTGAATGAAGCATTAACGTATGCTTTACCGATTGTGTCGACCTTTACAACCCTTTTCTTTGAACTTTTTTCAGTCTTTGCCATATACTAAATTACTACGTTCTTAACGATTAACCCTTCGTTGCTTTTTTCTTGTTGGCAACAGTTTTCTTTCTGCCTTTCCGTGTGCGGGCATTATTCTTGGTGCTTTGTCCACGCACAGGTAATCCCAAGCGATGGCGAATCCCCCGGTAAGAACCAATGTCCATCAATCGTTTGATGTTCATCTGAACTTCGGAACGCAAGGCGCCTTCTATTTTATAATTTTCATTGATAACCAAACGGATTTTATTCTGCTCGTCATCATTCCATTCCTGGACCTTTTTGTTCCTGTCAACACCTGCCGTATCAAGGATTTTTTGAGCATTGCTTTTTCCAATACCAAAGATATAGGTAAGCCCGATCTCTCCCCGTTTATTCTTAGGTAAGTCAATACCTGCAATTCTGGCCATATTACTCCGATTTAATGTTTATAAAGTCTTAACCTTGTCTTTGTTTGAACTTAGGATTTTTTTTGTTAATGACATATAATTTGCCATTCCTGCGAACGATCTTGCAATCTGCCGATCTTTTCTTAATTGATGCTCTGACTTTCATTCTACGTTAACTTTATTTCTATTGATACCTGAAAGTAATTCTGCCTTTTGTCAAGTCATAAGGCGACATTTCAATTCTTACCCTGTCGCCCGGAAGTATTTTAATGTAATGCATCCGCATTTTCCCTGAGATGTGTGCGGTAATAGTATGCCCGTTTTCCAGTTCTACCCGGAACATCGCGTTCCCAAGAGATTCGATGACAGTGCCATCCTGTTGAATTGACGATTGTTTTGCCATATTATATACTACTTGATCCCAGAACTTCTTCTATGTACCGGAAGGTAGATAAAATATCAGGTTTTTCCTTCTGCACAACCACCGTCAATTCAAAATGTGCCGATGGCATTCTGTCTGCTGTCCTGATAGTCCACTTATCTGGTTCCTGAACTACCGACTTCACCCCCATATTGATCATTGGTTCGATACATATTGTCAGTCCCGCAGCCAATTTAATACCTGATCCCCTTTTTCCGTAATTGGGAATATCTGGTTTTTCGTGCAACTGACTGCCAATTCCATGTCCCACTAATTCTCTCACCACCGAATACCCGAAACTCTCAACATATTCCTGAACAGTGCCGCTGATGTCGCCAACACGTCGTCCCGCAACAGCGAAATCCAGCGCTTTAAACAGCGATGCTTTAGTGCGGGTAAGCAGGTTTTTTACTTCAGCGGTAACCTCGCCTACTGTAAAAGTATAGGCTGAATCGCCATAATACCCATTCTTCAAACATCCACAGTCAATCGAAACTATATCACCATTTTTAAGAACTCTCTCTCCCGGAATCCCATGAACTACCTCTTCATTAATTGAAATGCAGAGTGTTGCAGGAAACCCCCTGTAACCTTTAAAACCCGGTATCGCTCCTTCCCCCAGGATAAATTCTTCAGCTATTTTATCAAGCATTATCGTTTTAATGCCCGGTTGTATTATTTTCGCCACCTCAGCAAGTGTTTTGCTGACAATTATGGCATTTTCTCTCAATAATTCAATCTCCTCTGCCGATTTTACCGACATCTGCTTGTTGAACATGTCTTATTGTCCACCAACTGCAAAAGAGGAACGTCCTTTTATTCTTCCCGACTTAGTAAGTCCATCATAATGACGCATCAGCAAATGACTTTCAATCTGTTGCAAAGTATCGAGTACAACGCCAACAAGAATCAAAAGCGAAGTGCCTCCATAAAACTGGGCAAATTGCGAAGTTACACCCACCATCCTTACCAAGGCAGGCATGATAGCAACGAATCCAAGGAAAATTGATCCGGGAAGCGTAATCCGCGACATCACATCATCAATAAAATCTGCTGTTTTCCTTCCTGGTTTAACGCCTGGAATAAATCCACCGTTTTTCTTCATATCCTCCGCCATTTGATTAGGATTAACTGTGATGGCAGTATAGAAATATGTAAAAAGAATGATGAGGATGAAAAAAGTCAGATTATATGCCAATCCATTGATGTCGGTAAAAACTCTCGCGATACCTGTTAGCGTTTCATTACTTGCAAAACCGGCAAGCGTTAGCGGCAGAAACATTATGGCTTGAGCAAAAATGATCGGCATTACACCTGCTGCATTCACTTTTAAAGGGATATATTGTCTGACTCCCCCATATTGTTTGTTTCCAACAATTCTCTTTGCATATTGAACAGGGATTTTCCGCGTACCCTGAACAAGAAGAATGGTTACGAGTATGACAAATACCAGGAAGGCAATTTCGACAACAAAGAAAACTAGCCCGCCGCCTTTCTGTTCCATTCTCGAAACCAACTCGCCAATCAGTGCAAAAGGCAACCTGGCAATAATACCAATCATAATAATCAAGGATATTCCATTTCCAATTCCTTTATCGGTAATTCGCTCACCAAGCCACATTACAAACATTGAACCTGCGGTTAGTAAAATAATTGAAGAAATTCCAAAAAACGAAAAAACCGAATGATGCGTCATTGCCGCGCTAAAAGGATAAATAGCCTCTGCGGGCAACTGTGATGCAAGATTTGCAATGTAAGCCGGAGATTGGAAAATGAGGATAACGACTGTTAGATAGCGGGTCATCTGATTGATCTTTTTACGACCGCTCTCGCCTTCCTTCTGTAATTTCTGAAAATATGGAATTGCCATCCCAAGAAGCTGCATCACGATGGATGCAGAGATATAAGGCATAATACCAAGCGCAAATATCGAGGCATTTGAAAAAGCGCCTCCCGAAAACATATTTAACAACCCTAGTAAACCAGAACTGGTTTGGTTTTGCAAGTTGGCAAGCATACTTGGATCAACTCCCGGAAGGGCAACATAAGAACCAAAACGATAGACCAGGATGATACCGATGGTATAAAGAATCCTTTTGCGAAGATCCTCAATCTTCCAGATGTTTCGAATGGTTTGAATCAGTTTTTTCATTCAAACAAGTTTAAAGTGTGTTAGCGACTCCACCTAATTCTTCAATAGCTTTTTTGGCTGTGGCTGAATAACCATGTACGGTAACTTCGAGCTTCGCTTTCAGTTCTCCGCGACCAAGGATCTTAATCCTGTCATTCTTTGAAGAACAACCGTTTTCCCTGAGAACCTCCAGATTAATAACCGACAATCCTTTCTTTTCAGCAAGTTGCTGCAGAATGTCAAGATTAATTCCTTTATACTCTACCCGGTTAAAGTTCTTGAATCCGAATTTTGGAACGCGCCGTACAAGCGACATTTGCCCGCCTTCATATCCAAGCTTTTTGGAATAACCCGAGCGTGACTTTGCCCCTTTATGACCACGTGTAGATGTACCACCATGACCTGAGCCTTGTCCCCTGCCAATACGTTTTTCCCTTTTTGTGGAACCTTTTGCCGGTTTAAGATTGCTTAAATCCATTTCAGTATCGTTTTTCTGTTATTTTACTTCTACTACTGTAACCAGGTGAAGAACCTTATTCACCATGCCCAGAATCTGAGGTGTGGCTGAATGTTCTACGGTATGACGAATTCGTTTCAGACCCAATGCAACAAGTGTGCGTTTTTGACGCAACGGTCTTCCGATGCCACTGCGAACCTGTGTGATTTTAATTTTTTCCATTACAATGTCTATCCTTAAATAATTCAGCTAACCATTAAATACCTGACTTAATTCAATTCCTCTGAGTTGCGCAATCGTGAAAGGGTCTCTCATTTTCATAAGAGCATTGATGGTTGCTTTCACTACGCTATGAGGATTTGACGAACCTTTTGATTTTGCAAGTACATCTTTCACGCCAACACTTTCAAGAACAGCGCGCATAGCACCACCAGCGATAACGCCTGTTCCCGGAGCGGCTGGTTTTAGATAAATCAGCGCTCCACTATACTTTCCAAGTTGATCATGAGGAATTGTTCCTTTAAGGATCGGCACCTTAATTAGATTTTTCTTAGCATCATCAACACCCTTTGCAATTGCAGCCGTAACTTCCTTTGCCTTTCCGAGGCCATAACCAACAACGCCGTTTTCATTTCCTACCACCACAATGGCAGAAAAACTGAAAGTACGCCCGCCCTTGGTTACTTTGGTCACACGCTGAATGCTTACCAGGCGATCTTTAAATTCGATTTCGCTCGACTTTACTCTTTTTACATTAACGTTTGTCATATCTT
>JBAXRP010000061.1:0-19249 GCA_037131145.1 Bacteroidota bacterium | reverse complement strand
ACATGGAAAAAGCGAAAGTTTTGTTTGTTGCGCAGGAGATCACCCCATATCTGAAGGAAAGCCCCATGGGCATAATCGGAAGATACCTCCCGCAGGGAATTCAGGAGCGGGGCAGAGAAATCCGAACATTTATGCCTCGGTACGGCAATATCAATGAAAGGCGTAACCAACTTCACGAAGTTATCCGTTTGTCGGGCATGAATCTGATTATTGACGATACCGATCATCCCTTGATCATCAAGGTAGCCTCGATTCAGCAGGCGCGGATGCAGATTTATTTTATTGACAATGAAGATTATTTTCAACGCAAATTCCAGTTGCACGATAAAAACAACAAGTTTTTCCCGGATAACGACGAACGCGCTATTTTTTATTCCCGCGGGGTTCTTGAAACGGTAAAAAAATTAGGATGGGGACCTGATGTTGTTCACTGCCATGGATGGATAACCAGCTTGATTCCATTATACATTAAAAAAGCCTATTGCGATAATCCTATTTTCACAGATACGAAAGTAATTTTTTCGATCTACGATGATGATTTTAACGAGTTGATGCATAAGGATTATGCCACTAAAATCAAACTTCCGGGAATAAATTCCAAGGATCTCAAACACTATAAGACCCCTGATTACGTTAGTGTGATTAAAGCCGCCATTGATTTTTCCGACGGTGTGGTAATTGGTTCACCCAAAGTAAATCCCGAACTGGTTCAGTATCTTAAAGATATTGATAAACCTCACCTCGAATATCAACCCATGGATCGTTACATTGACGCGTATAACGAATTCTATGACGAGATACTGGTTCATGATTCTGTAGCGGTGGATTAACAGCAACCTACTAATTTGAACGTCTTGAACCTTGTCAGCAAATCAACTCCCGCTAAAATCATTGCTGGTTTTTTGATCATTTTTGCATTGTTTTCATGCAATAAAGACCCTTATGAAATAGGGATTGATCTTCTTCCGCCTTCCGATACGCTGAACGTCAGAACTACCGATACATGTACTGTTGAGGCTTTCTCCATGCGTCAGGATTCAGTGCGCACCGATAAACATGGCTCACTGATACTGGGTTCTATGCTGGATCCGGTTTTTGGAAAAACAACCGCCAGCTTTTACACTCATGTGCGACTTTCTGACGAAGCTCCCGATTTTGGCAAAAATCCCGTTCTCGACTCATTGGTTCTCGTACTGTTTTATAATGGTTATTCCGGCGATACTCTGACAAAACAAAATGTTAAGGTGTATGAGATATCCGACGATCTGGTTTACGACAGCGTCCATTTTTCAAATCAAACACTCGGCACGTATCCAACATTGCTTGCCGACCAGGATTTTATTCCCAATATATCCGACAGCATCCAGATAGGAACATCGAAACTGGCGCCACATCTTAGAATAAACCTGAATAATCTGACCAACTATCTTGGTAATAAAATTCTGTATGCCCCGGCAAGCGCGTTGCTGACAAACAGCTCATTCGTCAAATTTGTAAAGGGTCTCTATGTAACCGCTTCGCCGGTTAATAATAAAGGCGCGATGCTGAATTTCTCGATAACCGGGAATGTTTCTCAACTTGTGGTTTATTACCACGACGGTGATGATCCGGCTAATGATTCCCTGAAGTTCAACATGTTACTGAATGAAAGCTGTGCCAGGTTTCTGCATATTGATCATAACGGATATCTTGATGCAAGTCAGGATTTGAAACAACAGATTCTTAACCATGATTCACTTAAAGGCGCCGATAAATTGTTTCTCCAGGGAATGGGCGGGGTTAAAATCAAACTGAAATTCCCATATTTCAGCGCCTTTGGAAAAGGGAAAGCAATAGTAATCAACGATGCAATACTTGAGTTGAAAAACTATGAAACCGACACCATTTATTCGCCGCCCCCAACTCTGATGCTAATCAGGCAGGATAGCGCCGGGAGAATCGGATACCTTATTGACCAAAGCGAAGGAACCTCCTATTTTGGCGGAACCTACAATGAAACAACAAAGTCATATTATTTCAGGTTGACACAGCACATGCAAAACATCCTGCAAAAAGTTTATAAAAGCAGCTTTGACCTTTATATAATGGTTAATTCTCCAATCATTAGTTTTGCCACCCCAAACCGCGTAATCCTGAATGGCACAAAACCACTCGTTCCCGGAGACAATTCAGGCAGATTTCAATTAAAAATTACCTATACCGCCTTCAATTAAAGAAAAAATTGATTTTGGGTAATACCGGTATTTCTTTGTAGTTTTGGCTGTTTTTTCGCTGGTAACTTTTAATCCATATAAATATGTGCGGAATTGTTGCTTATATTGGTCCTCGCGACGCCTACCCTCTTCTGATGAAAGGATTGCACCGTCTGGAATACCGGGGATATGACAGCGCCGGTATCTGTCTGTTGAATGACGACCTCAGGGTTTTCAAATGCAAAGGCAAAGTGTCAGATCTTGAAGACTTTGTTACCGGAAGCGACATTTCCGGGAATATAGGTATGGCTCATACGCGATGGGCAACCCACGGCGAACCGAATACAATCAATGCACATCCTCATTTATCGCAAAATAAAACCCTGGCAATAATCCATAACGGAATTATTGAAAATTATACTGTTTTACGCAGTGAGTTGAAAAACAGAGGCTATATTTTCACAAGCGATACCGACACGGAAGTTCTTGTTCATCTGATCGAAGATATTATGATCAACGAGAATGTATCAGTAGAAGAAGCTGTGCGAATGGCGCTTAATGAAGTAATCGGCGCTTATGCCATCGTAATCCTGGCAAAAGATTTTCCTGATAAAATTATTGCAGCCCGAAAAGGAAGTCCGATGGTGATTGGCGTTGGAAAAGATGAGTTTTTTATTGCCTCCGACGCTACGCCGATAATTGAATATACCAACAATGTAGTTTACCTGAATGATGAAGAAATCGCTATAATTGAACGCGATCATGAAATCCAAATCAGAACAATTCTTAACCAGAAGCAAACTCCCTATATAGAAAAGCTCGCCATGAGCCTTGGTGAAATAGAAAAGGGTGGTTTTGACCATTTCATGCTGAAAGAGATTTACGAACAACCTCATTCCATTTATGATTCGATGCGCGGACGGCTTCATGTTGATCAGGGCATAGTTACTCTGGGCGGTATCCGCGACTGGGAACAGAAAATTCTTAATGCAAAACGAATCATAATCACCGCCTGTGGAACCTCCTGGCATGCCGGTTTGGTTGGCGAGTATCTGATCGAAGATTTTGCCCGCATACCCGTTGAGGTTGAATATTCGTCAGAATTCAGATATCGGAATCCGGTGCTGGGTGAAGATGATGTTGTAATTGCAATATCTCAATCGGGAGAAACCGCAGATACTTTGGCTGCCATTGAACTTGCCAAATCAAAAGGGGCAACGGTACTGGGAATCTGCAATGTTGTTGGATCATCTATTGCACGCGCCACTCACGCCGGCATTTACACCCATGCCGGACCCGAAATAGGCGTGGCATCAACCAAGGCGTTTACGGCGCAGGTTGCAGTTCTTACTCTTTTGGGCTTATTGTTAGCGCAGAAAAAGGGAACCATATCGCAAACAGAATTTCAGAAAATTCTCATCGAACTCGATAGAATCCCTGCTAAAGTTCAGCAAATTCTGGAACTCAATGAGAAAATAAAAGATATCGCAACGATTTACAAGGATGTAAAAAATTCATTGTACCTCGGCAGAGGTTATAATTTCCCTGTAGCCCTCGAAGGCGCTCTGAAACTGAAAGAGATCTCATACATCCATGCCGAAGGATATCCCGCAGCAGAAATGAAACATGGACCAATTGCGCTGATTGATGAACTTATGCCTGTGGTATTCATAGCTACTCGCCGTGGAATCTACGAAAAAGTAATCACCAACATCGAAGAGGTTAAAGCCCGCAAAGGCAGAATCATAGCCATCGTCACCGAAAACGACGAAACCGTTAAAGCTCTTGCCGACCATTGGATTGAAATCCCCGATACCCTTGAGGCGCTGATCCCGCTTCTCGCCACAATCCCCCTGCAACTGCTCTCCTACCACATCGCCGTAATGCTCAACCGCAATGTTGACCAACCGCGGAACCTTGCAAAGTCGGTTACGGTGGAGTAATTTCCAACGGAGGACAAGTTGGTCGTCAGAATTGATTGTGATTAATCAGTTAATATTCTGCGTCAGATCCACCATATCCCATGTCTTATTTTTGGTTGCATAATCATACCTAAGCCACCATACCTGGGTGAGGTCGCTCAGATCGATCACCACAGATCCAAAAGTGGCGTCGGTTTTACAGAAGGTATTGGTTCCCTCCTTCTCGTAACCGCTGATAAAAACACCGCTGTCGGCAATGTCGGTAGCGATAATAGTTTTCATTGCGTCAATGTCAAGACCTGTTGGATATTTTTTAAAATAATTGACAAGGTTTACCCAGCGAACCATGCCGCGAGCAGGGGTATCGAGCCCTTTTTCAGCGCCATCAACAGCAGTGGAGGCATTGTATATATTTAACTTGACTTTATGCATGGTACTGTCGAGAAACACATTAGTCACGCCGTTGATGTTATTTCCAATACTGTTTTGGGTAATTACGCCGTCCTGGTTCATGGCGCGTTGCACAACCAGCACGGTATTCTTGTCGGCCACCCCAAAAAACGATGGAGAGAGCAGCCTTCCGGTTCTCAGGTATTCAGCGGTTGTTTGGGCGTCCGTGTTGTTTCTATCCGTAATTGCATCGAATGCAAGATCCATCATGTCTCTTGACAAAATATCGAAGTCCGAGCCTTTATCGGCTGAGTTTCCTGTATTATACTCCGTCACTACATTATTGTCGAGATTCATCAGTACATATCCCTGCGGAAATCCGACAAATCCGAAAGTAGCCACTTTATGATCGCCGTCTGAAGGGTGCATGACCGTGATCACGCTGTTGTAATCCCGCACAGCAAGCGGTCGTTGAAGGTCAAGATTCCGCGCGATGATGGTATGTCCTCCGGTGGCTGCCCCATAAGCGCCGACAAAAGTGCAGGCGGCGCTCTTCTGGATTGGAATATGACCGCTGAATGCATAATCAAATGCACAACACTGGTCGAGACGATATACCTCATTTTTAGTCATTCCGGCTGTGATCGCAACCCCATCCAGGAATTCTACGATTTTATCGCTCATATATAATTTGTTCAATACTATCAATAGCTCATTGGAAACATAATTATATACTTCCGGATTGGCAGCTTTCCATGTGGTTTCGTAGTAGTTTGACCAATATTTCAACTCCGTTTTCATGTGGCGGCCATACTGCTTCCCCATTTCAAAGTAGGTGCCTTTTAATGAAAGAATGGTTATTCCGGTTGGATGGAGATACTTTGCCCCAAGTTGTTCTGCCGGAACAACATCGTCGGTTTTACTTTTGCACCCGCTCATTATTAAGGAGGTTGCAAGCGCCATAATGAAGAAAAATTTAATGTGAGTCATAATGAAGAAAAATTTAATTTGATTATTAATTTGAGGTGCAAAAATAGTGACATCCCGCTTACCGTATATAAAAAACTCTTCCGGAATCTTCATAATTGAAGATTCCGGAAGAGTTTTAAGTAAAAAAGGACTTAAATGTGTTTTTATTGCATTTTTAAGGTGATCTGGCAAGTGGTATATTGGAACCACACATTTTAATATATATCGCAGGGCTCACCCCGGTAAATTTTTTAAAAGCGACATAAAAGGTTGATTTTGTGCTGAAGCCAACCTGTGATGCAATCATGTCGATCGTGAGGTTTTTATCTTTTCGTCCTGTCATCAAATGGCAGGCTTCTTTCACCCGCATATTGTTGATATAATCGTTATAATGCAGGCTATAATGCTGGTTGATGAGCTGGGAGAGGTAAGTATAATTGGTTCCCAGCATCGAGGCAAGGTCGTTCAGCTTGAGTTCGGCATTGAAGTAAGGCTTTTCGGTACGCATCATCTCTTCGAGATTCTCTTTAAGTTGTGTGGTCATGTCGGCCTCCAGTCCGGGTATTTTTTTCTGGACAGAAAGCTCTTCCACTTCGATCATCTCATAAGTTCGCTGAGCCAGTTGTAGCCTTGTATATCTGAGTTTTCTGAAGTGCAGCGACTCGGCGAGCAGCGAAGCGATAATTACAGCAGCCGCCAGTACTATGAGCCAGATAATGATGTGCTGCTGATGTATTTTGTAGGAATATGCTTCCCTTGTCTTTTTAACATTCTGAAGTGAAATGTCCATGCTCTGGTACATAAGTTCCACCTTTTCTTCAGTGAACTGGTCTGACTCCTTTTCCTTCTGAAGGCTGTCGGAAAACATTTGTGCCTTCTGATGGTACGCTCTTGCTTTCACGGGGTTCTTGTCCATGGCATATTCTGTGGATATGAATTCGCTGTATTGGATCATTTTGGGGTAATCTTTGAGCAGGATTGAATATTTCAATGCTGAATCGGCAAAAATAACAGCCTGCCGGTGGTCATGGTCACTGGCATACAACCGGGCAAGGTTAAAACAAATCTCTGAAATCAGTTTTTGGGATCCTGCCTGGCTTGCATTCAGCAAGGCAAGCCGTAAAAAATAGTTCATGCTGTCGTTTTTCATCCGAACCTTGTCATATAATCCGGACAGAGAAATGAAGTTCCGGGCGCGCATCTCCCGGATAAGCAGGCTGTCTTTAAAATAGCAAGCCGCATCGGATTTGTCCAGTATTAATTCATTGTAATCCAATAATGACTGCGACTTTTCCAACCAGTAATGGATGGAATCTGTTTTTCCGGCTTCAAGCTCAAGCGAACATAAATAGAGATAATTCTGTGCCATCTGGAGATTATTTACTCCATAAAGGCATTTTTCGGCCAGATTAAAATAGCGCCGCGCGGAGTCGTATTTCTTTTGAACATGAAATCCCAGGGCAATATTCTGCAGGGCAACAGCAGCGGGATGCGATAAGTTCGTTTCCCTGGCAATGTCGAGCGCCTCCCTGTAGGCCGTATTGGCATGATTGTAAAGTCCGTAGCGGTAAAATATATTGCCTATATCAATAAAATAATATGGATCCAGATCTTTGATTTCCGGGTGGGCAGCGATCAGCCGCAGGGCTTTTATAAGGTTAGCGCTGGCATACAGGTTGTTATCGCGGCGGTACTGGTAAAGTTCAGCAAGATACATGTACATGTCAATGAGGTCGCTAAATGCCTTCATTGAATCAAGCTGCAGGATAAACTTGTTGCTGACGACAATTGCCGAATCGGGCGACTCGGCATAGAGCCTTGAAAGCAGTTGATGCACAGAATCTGTAATGGCAGGGGAAAGATTTCCGGACACAGGTATCTTGTCCCCTGTATTCCAGCATGACTGGAATACCAGTCCGCAAAAAATAAGCGTCAGAAATGTTGGGGAAAATATTCTGAAAATGTTGTTTTGTCCCATAAACGCTGTTAAATGTGAAAGTAAATATCTTTCAGTAATTGTTTTGCCGACCCAAAATTTGTCGGGGAAAATTCGACAGTCAGTACCATGACATCCCAAAAGGAAAATCTAACTTTATTTGGCGCTATCGTATTGAGTTCGAATAATAGAATGATAAAATTTTCCCATCGTCAAGGACGCCACAAAAATCAAGAGTCGCTCTTCTTTTTTCCTGTTACAGTCCTTGAAGATTCAAAGATTTCACCATGATGGTTGATACGGCTCCCAATTTTGAAGTTGATGTTTCCATCATAGTCTATATATCCATTAAAAAAATGACCAGTTTGTGGTTGTGTCCAATCTGGATATGTCAAACGAGAGAGAGTTAATTGTTAAAAAATCTTTGAACGGAAAGATTTGGAATGTGATACCTGGAATTTGGGACTTGGGATTTTCGACCAGAATGTCACAATTTTCCCAGTTTGCAATTTATTATTCGATTATTCGATATTCCAACTCGATCCATCTTTGCCATCCTTAACGGCAATATGCAGTTTTTGTAACGCCTCTCTGATTTGGTCGGATGTTCCCCAATCTTTGGTTTCGCGTGATTTCTGCCTGATGGCGAGGACAAGTTTCATAAGCCCGTCAACTACTTCACTCCGATCCCCACCTTGATCGTTGGTAATGCCGAGAATTCCAAAGAGGAAAACATCGAAGATTTCCTTCAGCAATATCAGGTCTTCATTAGAAATGGTCTCCTTTTTATCATTTACCAAATTGATAATCCTAACAGCTTCAAACAGATTGGCAATCACAATCGGACTATTAAAATCATCGTTCATGGCAGCGTAGCAATTATTCTTCAACTCAATAATCCGGGGGTCTTCCTCCCCTCCCTTTTTGGGGAGGGTCCGCAGGGGGAGTCCTTCATTTTTAGGGAGGATCGGGGTGTGGGGCGCCATCTTCTCCAGCGTCTCAAACCCCGCCATCAATTTCTTCAACCCCTTTTCAGCCGCCTGTAGCGCTTCGTTTGAGAAATCAACTGTACTTCGATAATGCGCCTGAAGGATGAAGAAGCGGATGGTCATGGCGCTGTATGGCTGGTGGAGCGAAGCATGTTTTCCGGTAAGGAACTCGTCGAGTGTGATGAAGTTCCCAAGCGATTTCCCCATCTTCTGCCCATTGATGGTGATCATGTTGTTGTGGAGCCAGTATTTTACCGATTCGTGTCCGAGAGCTGCCTGGCATTGCGCAATCTCCGACTCGTGGTGGGGAAAGAGAAGATCCATCCCGCCGCCGTGAATGTCGAACTTATCTCCGAGGTATTTAGTACTCATTGCCGAACATTCGAGATGCCAGCCCGGAAAACCATCGCTCCAGGGTGAAAGCCACCTCATGATGTGTTCGGGTTGAGCTTTTTTCCAAAGGGCAAAATCGGCAGGATTGCGCTTCTCTTCCTGCCCTTCAAGTTCGCGCGTATTCGCCATCAGGTCGTCAAGCACGCGACCTGAAAGTTTTCCGTAACTATATGCCTTGCTGTATTTTTCCACATCGAAATATACCGAACCGTTTACTTCGTAGGCAAATCCTGCTTCGAGAATCTGGCTTACCATAAGGATCTGCTCGATAATATGTCCTGAAGCCCGCGGCTCAATACTTGGACGTTTCACATTCAGGGCGTTCATAAATATGAAATATCGGTCGGCGTAGTATTGGGCGATCTCCATTGGTTCCAACTGCTCAACACGCGCTTTCACTGCAATTTTATCCTCCCCTTCATCGAGGTCGGCTACGAGATGTCCTACATCAGTAATATTTCTGACATACCTTACCTTGTACCCAAGATGCAGAAGGTAACGGAACACCAGATCGAAAGTGATTGCAGGTCGGGCATGACCGAGATGCGGATCGCCGTAAACGGTTGGACCGCAAACATACATTCCGGCAAACGGCGGATTAAGCGGTTCAAAAAGTTCCTTCTTTCGTGTCAGAGTGTTGTGAATAAAAAGCTGATTTTCCATTGGATATGTAATTCTTGGGCAAAGGTAGAAAAAAGTAACTCATTCCGGTAATGGGCATGAACCAGTTGGAGAGGATAACAGGTTAGGGAAAAACTGAGGTTTGGTAAAAGAAGTCAGGTTTTTTCCATAAAAGGCGCCACAGGCGCCCCCGGACTTACGAGGTAGATGCGGCTGGTTTTCATGCACTCGCAACGGAATCGCGTCTTAATCTTCTCCTTTTTCCTGAATATCTTTTTCCCGTGAATGGTAAAAATTGCATCGAAAGGAAGATCTTCGAGGCGAACTGAGGTATCTGACGGATCGTAGTTTTTCAGCGCTTTTGATAATTGGTGATCTACCGAGGATGATGCTTTGGGATTTTCAAGATATTGTATAAGTACCGGCAGGATGTCGCGCGGAAAAACTTCATTGTTCAGGTATGGAACCATTAAAAGTCGGAATTGCTCCTTCCACTCCTCTCCATGTGGCAATGGACGTTTTTTACGGCGAAGCGTAAACTTTTTTAGCGCCCGGTTGAAGTCGAGGTGGACGTGATGGTGTGCGAGTTCATGCACAAGTGTAATCAGGAAACCGAATAGATTAAGGTTCCCGTTTATAGTTATTTTGGGTGGGTTGTTGTTGAATGCTGGTCTGAAATCGCCCGATTTTGAGATTCGGGCTCTAACGACTTTAATACTGACAGGATTTTCGAGAAGTTGCGCTACCACATTCTCCACCGCAGCCTGTGGGAGTCTGGAACCCAGCGCTGAGCGAATCTGGTCAGCCTTTGCCGGGTCTCCGGGATTGGAATGCCTGTGTTTTGGTTGAAAAAGAGAAAATTGCACTTATATATAATCAGTTATCATTTACTTTGGGTTACTGACGTACATTGCCGGAACGCCTTTCAACTCCAGATCTACAGAAAAGACCGGACATTTATCAGTTTTCATTGAATTGGTAAAAAACAAAAATGGTATCGTATTTCCATAATATACCTTGAAATAATATTTGCCATAATTTATTTCTGAAATTATGTACCTTCCTTTACCATCAGAATAGTAGTCATCAATAAAAGTATCGGTTTTTGAGCCAGTTACCTGAAATAGCTCCAGCCGGGCTTTGGTCAGTTTGATGGTATCACGGTGTGTTATTAGAAAAACCTGTCCGAAAATTGTCGCCTTCTGACCTTGGCAAGTTTCACTGTTTAATAACATCCCCGCAATAAAGAAAAGAGAAAGTATTGTTTTCATCTGAATATAAATTAACTACAAATGCGTACTTCGTGAAGACGGGATAATCTGAATGGAAAAAAACGGGAAACAGGGAAAAAATGTTGCATGAGAATTAAAATTCATTTAGTGGTATCAGTAATTACAAAACAAATAAACGATTGCAATGCAACTGAACAAATGTAATAATAAAATTTCCATGATCGCCGGCGTCGTCAAGAAAGTCATTCTGGAATCGGTGTAAATTGTAACATTCTGATAGCAGGTTCCAGGTTCAAGGTTCAAGGTTCAAGGTTCAAGGTTCAAGGTTCAAGGTTACAGGTTCAAGGTTCCAGGTTCGCATTTTTAATCGCCAAGAGCATGGTTTTATCATTTGCCGATTTTCATCCCCTGTTCATCGGTTGTTAATCCAAACCAAACGATTCTGTATTCACCATTTCCTCAATCTGTATTATTTTTGTTTCATCAACATCAAACAACAGAAAAAATGAAAACAAAAATAATCACCCTCGCAGCCGTTCTCTTCCTTCAGGCAGGTTTTCTTTTTGCAGGCAATGAATCAACTTCAGCTCCTGTAACTTCACCAATTGCTACAATCAGACTTGCCCCAACCACGCCTGTTGAGGCAACATTTGAAGAAGTTGCTTTCGTGAATGAATGTTCAGCGCTGGTTCCTGTTACTCCTTCGGAAGCTACATTTGAAGATATGCCGACAGATATGATTTCAATAGTTGATGTGGCTCCGGCGCTTCCCACTGAAGCCGATTTTGATGATTATGTTGTTACAATTACCATTGATAATGCACTTTTGGCAACTGTTACTCCTGCACTTGCCGATTTTGAATAGAACTCGTCAGCCCAAATATATTTTCCGAATAGTTTGAAAAGCCTTCCGAACGGAGGGCTTTTTTTTATCGCACCAAATAGGTAAATTGTTTACCAGCCCCGACGTTCTCGTTTCTGTTTCTCTTTTTCGACCTTTTTTTGCCATTCTTCCCAATCTTTTTTTTGTTTTTCAAAGGAATACGATTTAATTTCTTCAACAGTAATGCCTTGATTTTCAATAATGTCGTTTACAAGCGACCAATCGTCATTTTTCCAGATCATCATTTCCGGATTGAGAACATAAGCGCCACGATCAATGCGTAAAAAGAGTTTTTTATTGTATGGATTATTGCTATTGATTTCATGTCTGGCAAAAATAGAGAGCCAGTATTGTCGTTTTTTTCGGTAAGAAGGCAGTATCGTTTCAGGGAAATTCTGAAGGCTTAGGATCAGGTCGTCTATTTTTATCCCAAGCGATTGAAAATAATTTTTGGATTGTTGTATTGCAGATTGAACAGCGCAAAAGAGATGAACCATCAGGAACTCAATCTTGTATGGATCAATCTTTATCAATGAGCCTTCAACCTGAACTTTCAATGAATCGGACAGCAGCAGCGGATAGATTTTCCCCAACTTGTTTTTTGCATATTCGGGCATTATAAATGCCTGTAATAAAGCTATCTGAACGGGAGTTTTTGAAAATGTATCGGCAAGTTCGGGATTAGCGCCATTTTCGAGAAGAGTTGCAACAATATTAACGGCTCCTGAAAATACGGCTGCATGAAGTGGAGTAAAATTATGAATATCGCGATAATCAATGCCATACTTATTCACCTCCTGAATGATCATTTTCAGGTTGTCTTCCTTGTAATAGTGATAGTATTTACGGAAAATAGAACCGCGCTCCGACTCGTAATTTTCAGCGCGTTTGTATTTCAGCCCGGCGAGCTTTTCGAGAAGCATTGCCTGGTTATGAATCAGAGCAAAATCGAAAAGCCGGTCTTTTGCCTTTTTATTAAAATTCTCAGGATCGAGCGCTGCCTTTTTAACGGCGATGTACCTTTCAAAGGTCATTGATTCCCAGTTGGGCGTTGAAGTAACGAGAATATTTTTCCGGATGGCTTCAGCCTGTTCGGTTTTCCCCTGCATCTCAAGTCGCCTGGCTTCGCGCTTCCAGTCATCCGACGAGGAGACCTCCTCTTTAATGATTCGTTCCTTTGTGTCCTCCACGATATTCATTAACCTCACAAGTTTATGCCCTCGCGTATTCTCAACAATATAAACATTCTTCACGGCGCGGGTGACGGCGACATAGAGAGAGTTGATGTAGAACTTATAAACGTCGAGAGATTTATCGGATTTGTCCTTGCCCCGCGAATAAACCAGACTGTCGCCTGAAAGCGAATCTGGTGTAACTCCATCGCAAACGCTATTGAATTCGGCGGCGTTATCGGAAATGAAATTGTAGAGAATGATATTTTCGTATTCAAGTCCCTTGGATTCCTGAACCGAGAAGAGCAGCGGCGAGGGAAAAAGTGAGCGGGCTTTATACTTGTCTTCATTGCGAAGAACCAATACTGCATAGTTTACCGACATTCGGGTCTTGCGGGCTAAATCTGAAACCGTTTTTCCTTTTTCTTCGAGAAAGACCATCTCCCCCTGAGCTTGAGAAACAGTAGTGACGAGATAATTGCTCTCTTTATCCACCGAACCAAAGCGGGCAAACTTAATCTTCAGAAGGCGGTTGGCGAGGTCGGCAATTGCCGGACTATTCCGATAATTTGAATGAAGAATCCTGATTTCGTTTCCCTTAACATCCTGCTGATAAAACATGGTTTTAAGATGCGACCAGGAGAAGAAATTTGGGTAAACCACCTGATTGGCGTCGCCGGACAAAATGAAATTCATCGGTTTTTTCAATGATTTCAGGATCAGGAATAATTGAATGTTGGTGAAATCCTGAACTTCATCCACCACAATATAGTCGTAAACCGGCTGACAATACTGGCAGAGATAGTGCGAATAGATATTAATGTCGTAACGCTGGTTATCTTTGAGGAAAAGCAGATACTTTTCAAAAAGGTTATAGATTGTTTCACGCTCGGCTGCAAGAAAAATGGATTGTTTAACGCCAAGATTAAGATAATCTTCACGGGTTAAATATTCCTTTGAAATATCAAGACCGGTGATGACCCCTCTGAATTCCTCAAACACCGAATGGGAATCTTTCAGGCGCATTGACTGTCGGTATCCAATAAACCAAACATCAAAAGTTCTGAAATCCAAATCTTTTCCTTCCGGAATCCGAATTGATTCAACTAACTCTTTATAGGAAAGGAAATCCACCTCCTGATGTTCATTTTCATAATGGCTTGCAGAATACCAGCGAGATGAATTTTCGGCAAGATAAGAAGAGAGCGTCACATACAATACCCGTCCGGGAAGAGTTTTGAGTCGTTCAAGAGTGAGAGCTGTCTTTCCGCTTCCGGCTGAACCAATCACTATTTGCGGCAACGGAAAATTCAGAATTTCCTCCTGTTGATCATCAAAAGACAAAACCTTATCGAGCAGATGAAATTTGGGAAATCGTCGGTTGATATATGTCAGGGGCAGTTGATCTGTTGGCGGTAATTCGGCGACATTCTTCAGCGGAACCAGTTTCGATTCATCAATTTGGGCTCCGCGCAGGAACCGCGATTTATCGTAATCGTGATGTAAGATGATCTCAAGAATCAACAAAACAGTTTGACCATTGTACTTGCCGAACCTGAAAAGCAGGCGGTTTTCAATATCAAGCCTGGCGCGATAATATGGAGTTCCAGCCATTTTTTTCACCTCAGCCGCAGCAAAGTTCCCGGCGGCAAGTTCTTCCACTGTTTTATCAAATTGCTTCCGCAGTTTCCCGGGATTAAGTCCGTTAATAAATAAAATATCAGTCATGGCTAATATTCGAAAATATAAAACAACTACAGCTTACCAACTTACCAACTTACCAACTTACCAGCTTACCAACTTACCAGCTTACCAGCTTACCAATCCTCCTGTACGCGGTATCTGCGGGCCCGAACAGATAGTAATTCCTTTTGCGTAAAGAGTTTTCAGAAATGCGCGGTGCGCTTCGAGATATTTGTCAACCTCTTCGAGAGGTTTAATGTAAACGGAATGGATTGCGAACATAAGAAAGAATTTTGAGCAAAATTAATGGAAAATTCGTGGCGATGGTATCGCCGGCATATAAGTGTGACCCCACTTTGGAAGAATCCAAATATTAAATGTCCTGAAAACCAGTTATTCGCTTTTATCAGAATTTTCCCGTTCTTTGTACCCATGCCACTATACCTCGCGTCGCTCAATTCGGGTAGCAACGGAAACTGTTACTACATTGGCAGCGGACAGGAAGCCGTGTTGATTGATGCAGGCATCTCCTGCCGCGAAACAGAACGTCGAATGATCCGGATGGGACTTCGCATCGGAGATGTCAAAGCCATTTTCATCACGCATGAACATACCGATCATACACGTGGCGCCGAGGTTCTTTCGAGGAAATACAGAATTCCCGTTTACATTACCGAAAGGACATATCGCCACAGCCGGATGAAACTGGCTCCGCATCTGTTGAAGTCATTTACAACCGGGATTCCTGTGGCTCTCGGAAATTTTCACGTACATCCTTTACCCAAATGGCATGACGCCGCCGAACCGCACAGTTTTACCGTAAGCGCCGATGGCATAACGGCAGGCGTTTTCACCGACATCGGAACAGCCTGCGAACATGTGGCGCATCACCTCAGCCGCTGTCATGCAGCTTTTCTTGAGTCGAATTATGATGAAACCATGCTTGAAAAGGGACGTTATCCGCACTACCTGAAGCAGCGCATCAGAGGCGCCGAAGGCCACCTCTCCAATGACCAGGCGCTGGATCTTTTCATCACACACCGATCTCCTTTTATGAAACTTTTGGTGTTGTCACATCTCTCGGCTGAGAACAATCGTCCTGAACTGGTAAAAGAACTATTCAGCAGCCATGCCAATGGAACGCGAATAGTGGTGGCGTCGAGGTTTGAGGAGACGGAGGTGTTTTGTGTGTAAGAGGATGAGATGTTATATTCCTAACCTGGATAAACCAGAAATGACAAAGAACAATAAACAAAACACAAATAAATTCGAAAATTTTAAAATTTTAAAATTCAAAAACAAGACCGTTAAAGTCTATTCTTACTATTTGAAATTTAGAGATTTGTGTTTGTTTTTTTTTTGTTGTTTGCATTTTGAATTTTGAAATTTATGCCAATAAAAACATCAATTTCAAAAATAAGACACTAATGAGCTCCTATCTGTTAACAACTACCTTTCGCATTTCTGTCTGATCTTCAAGTGTCACCTTTAGCATATACGCTCCATTCGGCAAATCCCGAAGGTTCATCGTCGCTTTGTTCATCCCTGTTTTGCTGGTTATTCGATCTGTTTTTACAACCACAACACCTGTCAGATTTACCAGTTCAGCGGTGAATGTGCCATCCTGGTTCATCAGGTATTCAATATTGAGTATATCGGATGTCGGATTCGGATAAACCGTAACCATGTTATTACGCGTTTCGAGTGACGCGTTCCCTGCATCTGCAATTAACAATTTCGCATTGTAAATCACGTTTCCATCGCCATCCGCCAATTCGGATAACGGATTTTCATTCAATACGAAACGAATTGGGGTTTCGGATTTCGGATTTCGGATTTCGGAATTCGGAATTCGTGCATGGATCATCAACACGGTTTCTCCACCTGCAACCCGCAACGGATTTAACGACATCCACCCAATATTCAACGTTTTGTCTTTCACAAAGAAATACGGCGCATCATTGACCTTGTCTGGCATGGTAACGCCTGTAATTTCTATCAATGATGGATCGAAATCCAACATCAACGTAATCGCGCCGATTTGTAAAGACGCAAAATTTTGCGTCTCTACCGCCCGCACCGGGAATGTAATTTCCGGCGTTATGGGCAACGTTCCGCGGTTTATCAATTGTAGAGACGCAAAATTTTGCGTCTCTACCCCCGTTTTATTCCCGGTTGGCGGCAAATAAGAACCATTCACATCGCCGGCGCACAAACCCATTATATTTCGGGTTACATTGGAACAGTTAAGTGGAATTTCCGTTATTGATGTTTCAGCGGTAAGTCCGGAAAATACCCATTTGGGAATTTCAAAATATGGCGTCGGACTTCCCCAGCCATATTTGGCAGCCATGCGAATGGCATCAGCATCAGCGGTTGTAATAAAGGGGGGAGTTTGAGGCGACTTTACATCTGCAGTAATACGAACAACCGGAGGATTCTCGGAAAGATAAGTGAAATTTGTCGCATGGCGATAAACAAGCAGATAGTCGGTGTTGTTTACGCCGTTCCATGTTTGCCACTGGCCGCTTGTGTGAGCTGACGCTATATCAAGACTGTATGTTCCGTTTATCAGTCCGGTGAATTCATAAAATCCCGTCACGCCGGTTATGTATGGCGTCTTTATTGCGATTCCATTTTGTTTCAGAGTGATTTTCAGTCCGTCGAGCGGGGTTTTTGGATTGTTGTCGTATTTGGCATAACCGCTAATGTGATAGTCGCCGAACATGGTTATCAGTGTCGCTTCCGAATTTTCAATCAGACATTCTCCGCTCTTTACAACCGCTCTGAACCAGGTATTTGTAGTCAGATTGATTGCAGTATAAGTTGTGTTTGTAGTTCCTGGTATGTCAATCCATGTAGCGACGCTTGGTAAACTATTCAATTGCCGGTCGCTTTCCGAATCGGTCGCTCCCGGTGTTTCCGGATTTGAACTGCTGACTGGTCCGCAGGATAAATACTGCCATTTCAGCACACTTCCAACTTGCCCCAACAAAGTCAGCAACGTACTATTTGTGCCGTAACAGACTATTCCGCCGCCGGTAGCTATGCCGCCAACGGTGGTTGGGTCAACGGTGATTGTTACAACATTTGTAGTTAGCGTTCCACAACCGCTCGCTGAGGTTTGGTACTGACGGTAGAAGGTTGTTTGGTTCAAGGTTCCAGGTTGAAAGTTCAAGGTTGTGGCTCCGCTTATATCGGTGAAGGTGCCGTTTATTGTGGAGCTTTGCCATTGATAGGAGTATGGAGTGTTTCCTCCGGTTGGTGGAGTTCCGGTTAATTGATTTGGCGTGGAGTTGTAACAGATGGAATGGCTTGTACCTGCCGAACCCACAGTAAAATTGGGATAGATGGTCATTTTTACTGCATTTGAGGCAATAGCTCCCGACCAATCAGGCTTACAGTCAACCCTTGCAAGACGTCTGAACCAGGTTGTCACGATTATGGTTCCGGGATTGTAACTTGTACCGGTAGCGCCGTCAATGTTTGTGAAATCAGAGGTTCCATTGATAATTGATTTTTGCCATTGATAAATCAAAGCGCCTGTATTGCCGGATGGCAAACTGGAACTGGTAATTTCCAACGGGTCAAAACTGTTGCAACTGTTCTGATCTTCTGCAATAACTCCGCCATTTGTGGGATTGATACAAAGTTCTCCCAGACCAAAATCGCTGAAAGACGTCAGCGCCGCAGCGTTGGTATAGTTGGGAGCGGTGGTGGCAAAAGCATCAATGACGCCAGAGTTTTGCTTCAGCATCAACACCGGTCGGGCAGGCGTGTAACCGGCAGGGTCGAGCGTTACAAAATATTGCAGATTGCTTCCGCCGGTTTGGCTGATTGCCCAGTAACGGCCAGTGGTGAGCAACGTTGTGTTTGCAGGCAAAGCGCCCGTGAGTCCGCTTTCAAATTGTTCGGCTGCCACAAGGCTTGTCCCGGTTAATGTACTGTACTGAAACGATACCGGTCTGTAATTACCGCCCTTTCCAATCGGAAAAACCTTGGTTGCCGTGCCATCGAAGGTGTTAATCAGTTTCCCGTCAACATACTTTGTAGCGCCGGCGTTAGTTATTATTCCGGATGTGCCTATTGTCACCGAGTGATTTCCCGTTGTCAGCATCCCGTTTTGAAAATCGAGCGTACCATTGACGGAAACATCATTTCCAAGGGAAAATCCGGTATTGTTGTTAAGCGACAGATTTCCAAATATCGTTGAATTTGCGCCGCCGATTTCCTGCGCTACGGCGCCATCGAGGGTGACAATGCTTCCCGTTTCACCCACAAAAACGCCATCGTTTTGCCAGTTGCCTGTGAGTTTGATCGAACCGGTAGGATTATTTTTAATGGTTCCGAGGTTAACAATTTTGGCGTCATTAATATTTACACTGGCGCCATTCACAAAATAAACGTCGGTTCCGATTTTTATATGCTGGGCAACAACCGCTGAAACCTGAAACCCGAATATCAGCAGCGTGACAATAATAAACCGGGATGCCTGGCATTTCTGGTTTACAAACGATTTTGGAGTTTTATTCATGATTTTCTTCGTGTTACAGAATTAAACTATTAAGCAAACGGGGCAACTGGCTGGTCATGTAAATCGGCAGGGACAATAGTTGGATTGTAATTTCCGCCTGAGTTGTACCTGACCGCACTTTTGTTTTAAAATTTCCGGTTGAAGGGGTATCGGTGTTTATTCGAATTCCTGTTTTCAGTTTTTTCTCAAAAAGATAAACATGCATTGATTTCAACGCGCCTGTTTTTCCTGCTTTGACTTCTATAGGAAATATTGAATTGTTGTGCTGAAAAATAAAGTCTATTTCCGCGTTGGAATTTCTTTCTTCCCTTACCCAATAAAATAATTGAGGTT
>JBAXRP010000060.1:0-19352 GCA_037131145.1 Bacteroidota bacterium | reverse complement strand
AAAGCAAGGTTTTAGAATTTGAGCCTTTAATTTGAGCCTAATCCGAAAAGGAAACAATTTTGGATTATAGTCCAGTAACTATCTGTTTATCAATTGCCACGACCTTAAGGTCGTGGCAATTCAAGTTGCTGAGATACCGGGCTCGTAGCCAAATTTTGTTTTTTAACTACTTTCAAATTCATCTTTAACCAGCATTGTTGTTTCGCCCCTTTCTTAATGCTATTGAAAAAATGTAATGCGGAAATTTGATTTGAATAGACCAGAAAGAAATTTTTCATGTGTTCCAAATTATCCTCGGAAAACCCTTTGCCAAATTCACTTTAAAGCCTTTTAGAAAATTCTTTTAAAACATGTTTGTCATTTCGGCTCGCTCTTTCCCCTGTTGTTCGTCATCAACAATTATCCCCCCGAATTTCCAGTAGTAGGATAGTGTCCGAAGTTCGCACTTGATTTGCCGATGAGTCGCATTACAGAAAAGTAACACCTTGATATCTCCGAACGATGGAAAACCGGTTTGAAAAGTTCGACGTGGTTATTTGTAGCATTGAAAATATACTTACAGTTGTTGAAGCCCTTCTTTGCAATTTCGCTATGGAGAGTTTTTAGAAACATAACCACAGATTAAAAGAGAAAGCTAAAAAGAAACAATTAGAATTTCACATTGAGTTCAAAATTGTGACATTCTGACCTCAGGTTCCAGATTTCAGATTTCAGATTTCAGATTCCAGATTTCAGATTCCAGATTTTAGTTTTCAGTGATTACTTTTTCAGCCTTTCGCCAAAGTGGGGCTTTTTTGCCGTGAAATCCCAAAAATATTCGGTGTAAAATTAAATATTTAGTTGCAAAACTAATTTATTAGTTGTATCTTTGTTTCTGCAATTCTGGCGCCTCGCTACCTAAAAACCCACGCCATGTCAACCCGAAAAAATAACGCCGATTTCCCCGCCCCGCTCACCCGCGCCGAGGAAGAGATAATGCAAATCCTCTGGGATATTGAAAAAGGCATGGTCCACGACCTGCTTGATAAATTTCCCGAACCCAAGCCTGCCTATAATACCGTGTCAACTATTATCCGCATCCTTGAACAGAAAGGGTTTGTAGAACACAAAGCTTATGGTCGCACATACGAGTATTTTCCGGTGATCAGCAAAAAAGATTACACCAAATCCTCCTTCCGCGGCTTCATGACCAACTATTTCGGCAACTCCTACAAATCGCTGGCGTCGTTTTTTACTACCGAAGGAAAGCTGAGCATAATGGAACTTGAAGATATTCAGAATACCATTGATGAGGAAATCAGAAAACAGAAGGAGGAAAACAGATGAACGCACTATTATTTTATTTGTTTGATACAACCCTTTGCGTTTCGGTATTGTACGCCATTTACTGGTTTTTCCTGCGCCGGGATACATTCTTCCAGATGAACCGGTTTTACCTGCTTGCTATGGCTCTCTTTTCAACGCTGCTTCCTTTGCTACCGCTCCGCTGGACGCTATCTAACGCTTCAGCTTCTATGGTTGTTCTTCTTGAACCTGTGATTATCACTCCTGACAGGGTAGAACAGACCATACAGGCGCATCTGCAATGGATTGAAATAGCCGCAGTGGTTTATTTCACCGGGGTTCTGATTTTCCTTCTTCGTTTCGCTTTGCAGCTTATCCAGATTCACCGGATCACCCGGCGTTTCGGGATTATGGAGCGTAATGGTCAGCGGGTGGTTTTTGTTGACCGAGGCTTTTCTCCATTCTCTTTCTTTAACATTGTTTATATCAACGAGGCGGCGGTTCCTGCCAACAGTTTGCCTGCGATTCTAGAACATGAGCGGGTTCATATCAGGCAGCGCCATAGTCTCGACATTATTCTGATCGAGCTAACCACAATACTGCAATGGTTCAACCCTGTAATCTGGCTTGCCGCCCGCGAAATAAAAAGCATTCATGAATACCTCGCCGATGAAGGCGTTCTGCAGAACGGAATCATCCGCTCCCAATATCAGCAAATGATCCTGGACGAATCCATTGGCGTCCGGGTGAATAACCTGACAAATAATTTTAATGTTTCACTATTAAAAAAACGTATTGCCATGATGACTAAATCGAAATCAAAAAGATGGGCGAAAAGCAAAACGCTTATTGCCCTGCCCGCGCTTCTGGCGCTGCTGTTAGTTCTTACAGCCCGTTCATATAGTAACTCTGATGCAGTGAATGTTTCAGGAAGTCCGGTATTTACTCCGGCTATCGCGCTATCTGATCCTGTTCCGGTAATTCAGGATAATCCAAAGCAAAAGTCACAGGTAAAATTCGTTGCGCCTGTGGTAAAAGACAAAGAAGTATATACGGTTGTCGAAAAGAAACCCTCCTATCAGGGTGGAGAGCAAGGCTACCAGAAGTTTCTGGTCGAAAACATCAAATACCCTGAAGCGGCAATAAAGAACTCTGTAACAGGTACTGTATATGTCACTTTCGTGATAGAGAAGGATGGCGCAGTTACAGATGTGAAGGTATTGAAGGGCATTGGCTCGGGATGTGATGAAGAGGCTGTGCGCGTCGTAAAAATGATGCCCAAATGGATTCCGGGCGAAGATAAAGGTAAGCCTGTTGCCGTTCAATTTAATCTTCCGATCAAATTTGCTCTTGACTGTCATGAAAAAGAGAAACCCAAAAAGTAAGGCAAATGATTAAAACTCCCGGGATCCTTGTTATTCTGCTTCTGTTTTTCCCCGGAATTTCCAAAGCGCAGGAGCGGGAACCAATCGAACAGATTAAATCTTTGATGGAATCGTGCCAGTTCAGCCAGGCAGTTAGTCTGGCTGAACTGTTATTGTTGAAGGACAGCTCCAGCATTGACCTTCTTCTGATGAAGGGACGCGCTGAGGCGGCAGGTTTCCAATACCGGGAGGCAATTGCAACACTCCGGAAAGCGCTCCGGTACGACAGTACAAACATCAAAGCGCTGAATGAACTTGTTAATGTTTACAGGCAGTCTGGAGATCCAAACCAAGCTATTGCAACCATCCTCAAGATTTCCAGCCTCGTTCCCGATAACCGGTATTTTAGTCTTCAGCTTGCAAGCCTTTATTATTCGGAAGACGATTACCTACAAGCGGTGCAAACGCTTTTGCCGCTTTACAAAACGGATTCTTCATCCTTTTTCGTCGCCAAACAGTTGGGTAATTGTTTCAATGAACTCAAGCAGTCCGACCCGGCAATATATTTTTACCGGCGGGCATTAAAGATTATTCCCTTCGATCCTTATGTTACCGGTAAACTTGTCAACATCTATCTCCGTGAAGACGAAGTTGCATTAGCGCTTTACTTTACCCAGGTATTTCTGGCGCAGGATTCGGTAAATATTCCCATCCTGAAACAAAGCGGTTATTGTTATTATCTTCTTATTGATTTTAAAGAGGCGGCAAAACGCCTCCTCACATGCGCCGGACTGGGCGATTCGTCGAAATTCACCATGAAATACCTGGGATTATCATATTACAAACAGGAAAAGTACGATACCGCCGCTCCATTTTTCCTGAAGGCTTTCAGCAGTGACACTACCGATGCGGAGGTGTGCTTTTATTACGGCGTTTCGGCTTTCCGTTCACTCAACATTGACTCCGGGCTGGTTTACCTTAACCGCACGATGAGGTTGCTAATGCCATCGGGCCAGTTTCTTTCGACTCTGTATATGGAGCTTGCCGCCGCCAACACTTCAACCGGACATTCCGATACGGCTATTATCCTTCTAACGAAAGCTCTGGAGGCAAACCCTGGCAATAATACCATCCGGTTTAAAATCGCCTACCAGTATGATTATTATCTCAGGGAACTACAAAAAGCATTATTCTGGTATCAGGAGTTTCTAAAAAATGACCATGAACCGAAAGAATCCACAGGAACTGATCCTCAGCAGGTTTCCATGTCGGATTATATAAAAAAACGCATCCCGCAGATTACTGGCAAAAGCCTCAAAAAAAAATAAACTCAAAAATTTCAAGCCCCAAATTCCAAACCTCAAATTCCAAATTCCTGCTTTCACGGCTTATGAAACCATGACTCGTCCCCGCAACTTTCACTTCACATACGATTTACAATCAATTATATGCGTTGTGTTTTGCAAGGTTCGCGACAGAATATTACGACATTAAATTCTTGATTTCTACAGTTTAACACCAAAACTCCTTACCCAACCGGCGGGGGTTTTTGTTTTAATATACCAATTCAACCTTTTTAGGCGTGTTCATCACGCTGGCATTTCGCAAATGAGAATTGGCAGGGTTAATCAATTTATAGGGCCGGTTAAATGCTTCCTGGGAAACTTTAAAGTATCCTGCCAGGATCCGGATAATCTCCTTGGATAATCCTTTCTTATAATGCAAAATATCAGAGACCAGACCTTTGCTCACACCCAATATTGCGACAATATCTTTTGCTTTCAAATTATGGTCATGCATTATGGAGTGGAGTAATTCGATGGGATTTTTCTCGGCCAGGGCAGAATGTTCAGCATCCCACTTCTCAATCAATAGCGTGAGCAGTTCGATCTCATCTCCGGAATCTTTACTGTTTTCAATGCTTTCCAGTAAATCCTCAAGCGCCTTACAATAGGTATTGTACTGGGATTCGGATTTTATAACGGTATATTTTAAGGTCTTCATGTCCAATAGAATTAATGCTCATTTACAGTATATTGCCCGCCATGATCGCAGATTTCATCATAATCTGCCTGTGTGCCGATCCACCAGACAAACAGGTGAACTTCATAGAGGCCAAACTGATATTTTCAAATCATCCGGTAGTTATTTCCTTCAATGTTAAAAACAACCCGGCTTCTCCCCTGCCCAAATAAATCTGCCGATCCAAACGTCTGGCGAATGTCTTCAGCAGTCTCCCAATCAGCATATTTTATAGTAGTCACCCAATTTTCAAAAGAACTTTTACCCGGCGCATGACCATCCACATAATTCTGAATGGTCTGTTTTTTTATTAAATGAACTCTCATGAAAAGATACGATATTATGTAACGGTTCACAAATTGTGAACTGTTCATTTTTCACATAAATGATTCTGTCCGAATACTACTAATTCCCTGTCCATTTCCCTGTTTCAATGACTTGATCATCGTTTACTATTTTATAAGCATAAAAGCCTCGAGGAAGAGATTTACATTCAATGCTATTTATTCCGGGCAATATTTGACTTGATATTAATCGAAAGCCCTTCATATCATACAAATTCAGGGTAGCATGTTTTAGTCCGGTTCTGATATATAATTGATCTTTACCAGGATTTGGATATAGCAAAGCCTTTTTTTGATTCAATCTGTCCCGAAACCCCTTGTCGTTCCTGATCAACTATTGTTATTGAAAAAGAACTTTGTTAAAATATGGGACTAAGGTTTAGGAAATAGAAAATAAAAGTCAGGGTTCTCATACAATGAGTCTAAAAGAGGATAAAGAAGCAAAGATGGGTTACCTTTTGACATGCTCGCCTTTTGTGACAAAAACTGCGACAAAACCGCCAAAAAAGCGCTAAAAAAGGGGACTTTTTGACTTTTCGTTTTAGACCTGGCGCTTTACACCTTAAATTTCCGCAACTCCTCACCCAACCGGTGGGGGGTTTTTGTCGCTATTAATCAATGAATAATCCAAATACAATTTAGGTGATTTCAAATACGATTTTGGGGCTAAAACAATAAAAGTTTGAATTTATGCTATATTTGTAACGGCTGATCAACTGTTGGATTGAACAGCTTTTGCACATGAAGTTATTAAATAATCCGGATTGAAAAACACCCCCGATAATATCGAACGCATCAACAAAGTCGTTCGGACCATTGAACAGGCAATTGACAGGGACCTGTCATTAGATGAATTAGCTGCGCTGGCTTGCTTTTCCCCATTTCATTTTCAAAGAGTGTTTAAAGAGGTGATGGGTGAAACGCCAAAGCAATTTATCAAACGGCTCCGGCTGGAGGAGGCCGCACGGATCATTGCCTTTAATCCCAGGAAAAAAATTCTTGATGTGGCAATTAAAACAGGATATCAGTCGCTGGAAGCATTCTCAAGGGCATTCAAAGATTACTATGGGATAAGTCCTGATAATTTAAGGAAAAGCAGTGAGATCGAATATATAAAAATTGTTCAGGGTCCATATTTCGAAAAAGGGCTTGTTGGCGAAACGAAATTGGAAGTTGCAACGCCAAATCATAAACCTGAGTTTGAAAGTCTCAAAATTGAAATCGTCAAAAGAGCTCCGCAAAAATGTGTTTACCTGAAAACCACCCTTGAATCACCGGAGGTTATCAGCGGAAGTTTTAAAAGAATCAAACAATGGTCGTATGTTCGGGGGCTTATTGCCGATGATGCAAATTTGTTTGGCGTCATTGTAGATTACCCTGTATTTACACCTCTCGATAAATGCAGGTTTCTTGTATGTGCCGGGGTTGATGATACTGTTACAACCGTTGGCATTGTGAGCTATCTTGAAATTTCATCTGCCATGTATGCTTCTTTCACCATGGAAGGCGGTATCCCTGAGGTTTTTAAAGCAGCTTCATTCCTGGTCCATTCATGGATGCCTGATAATGGCTATAAAATCAGACTCGATCCTGTTATCCTTGTTCCCCGGCAAGATCCTGCAACTTCATCCTTTTCCAATAACATTTACCAGGTTTACCTTCCCGTCCAGCTTGTATAGGAATCGCAAGAAATGTTAAACGGTTCGCAATTAATGTGAAAATCAAGGTTTCATACGGTTATACTTTTGCCGTCAGTATTTATGAAACAAATTAATCTATGATAATATTAGAAGGAGTTACCAAAGTATTCCAAACAAAAGAGCGATCCTTTACTGCCCTTGATGACATTCGTCTCGCAATAAATAAAGGAGAGTATGTCGCAATCATTGGCAAATCAGGTAGCGGGAAATCCACACTGCTTAACATGATAACCGGCATCGACTATCCGACAAAGGGAAAAATCATCCTGAATAATACGGAAATCGGGAACATGAACGAAAGTCAGTTGGCAACATGGAGGGGAAAGAACATTGGTATTGTTTTTCAGTTTTTTCAACTGATCCCAACGCTGACCATTCTCGAAAACATACTTCTTGCCATGGAATTTGTGAACTGTATTCCAAAACCCGAACGGGTGAAGCGGGCAAAAGAGTTGCTAAATAACGTCGGGATTTCAGACCAGTCCAATAAAATGCCGGCTTCACTCTCAGGTGGAGAACAGCAACGTGCAGCCATCGCCAGGGCATTGGCAAATGATCCTGCTATTGTTGTGGCCGATGAACCTACCGGGAACCTCGACAGTAAAACTGCCGATTCAATAAATGCCATTTTCAGCGCACTTGCAAGATCGGGCAAGACCGTTATAGTGGTTACGCACGAAAAGGACAGCGCCCTAAGGTATGACCGCATTTTTACACTTTCTGACGGCAAAATAGTTTCAACGGAACTTAAAAATCTATCAGTATGAGCCTGAAATTGTTAAAAGCGGTAAAGGATTTGAGTTCAAATCCAAAGCGCACACTATTAGTCGTATTCGCAATGATACTTGGAATCTGGGGAGTGGGGACTGTGGATGTTTCGTATGTTATTCTGATGAATGATCTGAATGCCAATTATCAGCGTACAAAACCCCAACAGCTTATATTTACGTCTAACAACTTTGACAAACTAAACCTGGGTGATTTCAGGGCAAAACCGGAAATTGAAACTGCGGAATTCAGGGATTTTTCATTAAACAGAATTGAAATCCGCCCTGATGTATGGATTCCCCTTTGGCTCTATGGCGTTGAGGATTTTGAAGATTTAAAACTCGCTCGTGTTTTTTGGGAAGAAGGAAATAAACTACCAGCGCCGGGAACAATTTTGATGGAACGTGACGGAAAAAAAGTTTCGGATATAAAGCTTGGATCAACTCCGAGAATAAGGTTTGGAGGGAAGAATCTTCGGATTCTCGTCAGTGGAATATGCTTCGATCCCGGCCAGGCGCCTGCGACCCAGGATGCATTTATTTATTCCTATACCGATAAACAAACCTACAGGCAGCTCACAGGCCTGCCATCAAACCACCGGTTGATCATCAGGTTAAAAAATGTGAACTCCGCACAGGATGTGATGAAAGTAAGCCGATCCCTGGTTAATGACTTCCGGAGGAATGGAATTGAAATCAGTTCGGTTGATATTCCAAGATTTAACGAACATCCGCATCAATGGCAGCTTAACACCTTGTTGTTCCTGATCGGAGCTATCGGATTCCTGGCTTTTATCATGGGAGCTGTCCTGGTTTCACAATTGGTCAAGTCAATCATGGCAAACCAGGTGAGGCAGATCGGGATTTTAAAAGCCGTTGGAGCAACACGGTTTCAGTTATTCAGAATCTATATGTTAATGCTCCTGGTCATAGGCGCTTTATCGGGCATTTTTGCCATTCCACTGGCTATTAAATCAGGCAGCGCATTTGCATACTTTGTGGCCGGTAAACTCAATTTCGATATCCTGACAGAAACTGTCCCCTTGTCTGTTTACATCATACTTATCCTGGCAAGTTTGTTACTGCCGGTATTGTTATCAATTTCCATATTATTGAAAGGGACAAGGATCTCGGTAAGAGAAGCTTTGAGTGAATATGGCATATCCCAACAGGCCGGTATACGCGAATATCCCTTTCTGAAAAAACTTCGCCTGCCCGATCCGATGATCCTGGCGATCAGAAACTCCCAACGAAACATGAACCGGCTGATGGTTACCATATTTGCCATGGCTTTTGGCGTTGCGATTTTCAGCGCCGGGTTTAACGTGAGGCAATCCTTATGGGAATTACTGTCAGGATATAAAAAGGAAATGCGTTATGATGTCCAGGTTGTGTTGAATAACCCGGTTCCCAGGGATGTTCTCATAGGTCCGTTTAAATCATTGGCAAATGTTAGTTCGGTTGAAACATGGCTGGGAGGCAGGGGCGAGATCCAGTCAAAGATAATATCAACCGACAAAGGCGCAGGAATTGTTGCTCTGCCACGAAGTACGGAATTTCTTAAACTGAAGATCCGCGAAGGCAGGTGGCTTGAAACCTCTAAGGAAATCGAAGTAGTACTTAATCAGCAGGCGCTTGCGCTTTATAAAAAATCAGGTGTTGGTTCCTCTATAAATGTTACTGTTGGCAGTAGGAGCTTCAGGGCAAAAATAGTTGGCGTTACGCAACAATTCGAGAGGTCCAAAATCTACATAGATAATCAGCAATACGACTCCCTGCTGAACCCATATCATCAGGTTAACACCTTATCATTTGTTGCAAAAAACAATAGTTTTAAAGATGTTGTTTCAATGAAGCAAAACATTGAGAAAGTAATTTCCTCTTCCGACCTGGATGTCGCATACGTGATGTCTCAGTCCGAAAGGGTGAAGATTATATACGATCACCTGAACATTATTCTTTCAACCATCATACTTTTATCATTCCTGGTCCTGGTGGTCAGCGCCGTTGGCATGGCGTCCGCTACGGGAATTAACATCTGGGAGCGCACCCGTGAAATTGGTGTTATGCGCGCAATTGGCGCAACCCCAAAGAAAATCTATACCATGTTCCTGAATGAAGGAATGATCACTTCCGTGATCAGCATTCTTACAGGGCTGATATTATCCTATCCGTTAAGCCGGGTTGCAGCCTTGTTTTTCGGGAACCTGATGCTGGGTAACGATGCAAAACTTGATTATGCATTCAGTCTGTCCGGATTTTTTATTACGGTTGCCGTAACACTATTATTCGGATGGCTGGCAAGCCGCATCCCGGCAAATTCGGCAATTAAAGTTTCAACACATAAAGCATTGTCCTACGAATAAAAATGGAATAATTGACCATAAATGGGGTATGCCTGCCGAGCCTTTAGGATACACCAACAACTGGAAACTAAGCCTTTTTTCAGGAATGCCAAACTTTGAAAAACTAAAGTTTCACTATTCCGATTCCATTAATATGGTCTTGATAAGGATGAAAGAATGAATTATAAACAGGTTGTTCAATATCGGAGCAATTTTGTCAGATAGAGGTTCCGTTTTTTTGTCGAACCCCTTTCGCATGTTTACAGGTACAATCTCGACAGCGAGCATGACGACCTGGCTAGCATCTCTGAAGAACTCCGGTTCTTTGAGGCATCCTCCTCTCTGCTGTAGAAAAGGTTCGGCAGCAGCCTGGTAATCCAGAAAAACATTGGGGAAGAGGTGATGGAGAATAGTATCCCTCCACAAAGTGAAGTTTTACGACTTTTAATACCAGGTGTGTAAAGAGTAATATGCGTTACCGCGACTTTGTAAAAACGCTGTACTCGAAGGCTGGGAAAGGATATGTTACAACCGTGAGGCGTTAACCCGTTTGGAGTTTAATACCGGTTCAAAAATCCCACGAGGAGTGAGTTGAAAATATCCGGGTGGGTCTCCATTGGGTCGTGCCCCGCAGCGTGTATCACAACCAGTTGCGCATGTGGAACATGTTTGACAAGGCGCTTTCCGGTTCGTAGATAGATAGTGCGATCATGCTTTCCCCAGACAACGAGAACCGGAATATTTTTCAGCCCGTCGGCATATAACTCCGTTATTTCCTTTGCATTAGCCCAAACGTTCAGAATGCTTCCCGCAGTTCCCTCACGCAGAAGCGGAGTAAGGTAGTTCATCACCACAGTTGAATCAGGCATATAACGGTAGTTCTTTTTTATGGCATTTCTAACGGATTTGTAAGTGATCAGCCTTTTTTTCATGTATGACAACATGATTTTTTTGTAATGCTTTTGCCGCGCCAGAATTGTAAACTGCGCCTCATGATTTGAGTTGTGTATAAAAATCATTCCATCAACAATGGTAAGGGTTTTTGTTTTTTCAGGATGCAGCAGAGCCATAGCTTCGGCAGTTCCTCCTCCCATTGAATGACCACAGATATTCCAGCGGGTGGTATCGCCACCGTCAAGTGAATCGAGAAGATGCCATAAAAGCTTACCGCGACTGCTTTGCGACTGATTAAAAGTGAGCGAGCGGACAGAATAACCAAAAGAAGGAAGGTCAACCGCCACCACCTTATATCCTGCCGCCGAGAGAGCGTCAACATTCATCCGCCAGCAATAGGTTGATCCGATAAACCCGTGAATAAACAAAACTTTTCCCCTTGCAGGAGAAATGTTTTCATTCCATGTCCTGAAATGCAGTTCAAGTGAATCAATGGTAAGAAAATGGCTGTTGGAATAGGGTTTTTGGGAATTCTGTGAGTACGCAGCTTCATTTGATATGAATAAAATAAACAGGAAAAACAGTACTTTTCTTAAGTCTGACATAAAGGCTGAGTTTTTACAAAAATCGGCAATTTTCACACGCCATAAGGCAACAATCTCTAAATTGAGTCCGTTACTATTATTTACAATATCTTTGCCGAATGGAAAGAAAGAATAACCCATATATGCCGATTTGGTTCGCGCTTGTTTTAACCGGTGGACTTATGCTGGGGCTTTTCCTTGGTAACAGATCCGGATCATTTTTTGGGGCGAAGCCTGCGGGTGGCAAATTACCGGATATTTTCAGGTATGTTCAAAAGAATTATGTTGACACGATAAGTTATAGCAAGCTGGAGGAAAAGGCTATAAACGGGTTCCTCGAAAAACTCGATCCACATTCTGTGTATATTTCTGCGGAGGAATTTCACGCGGCAAACGATCCACTGCTCGGAAGCTTTGAAGGAATCGGCGTCCAGTTCAGGGTTGAAAACGACACTGTTACCGTAATCAATCCGGTATCAGGCGGTCCGTCGGAAAAACTTGGTATCAGAGCCGGCGACAGAATAGTTAAAGTTGATGGAAAAAATATTGCCGGGATAAAAATTTCAACCAATGATGTAATGCGGAAACTGAAGGGACCTAAAGGCTCTAAAGTTGCTGTTTCAATTTTCCGGAGAGGCACAAAAGGACTGGTTGACTACACCATAATCCGCGATGTTATTCCTACATACAGTCTCGACGTCGCTTACATTGCCGCCCCGGGAATCGGATACATCCGGCTAAATAATTTCTCGGCAACAACCCATGACGAGGTTCATCAGGCATTGGAAAAACTTGTTGCGAGGGGGATGAAAAAATTGATTCTTGACCTGCGCGGTAATGGCGGAGGTTACCTGAAAGCTGCCATAGATGTTTCAGATGAATTTCTGCCTGACGGGAAACTCATTGTTTATACCAAAGGGATACATCACGATCGTGAAGTCGCCGACGCCACTGCCGATGGACTGTTTGAAAATGGCTCCCTGATAGTATTGGTTGACGAAGGAACCGCCTCAGCCGCCGAAATTGTTGCAGGCGCAATCCAGGATCATGACAGGGGAATTGTTGTCGGGCGGAGATCATTCGGAAAAGGGCTTGTTCAGGAACAGCTTGATTTCAAGGATGGCAGCGCTTTACGACTTACTGTGGCGCGCTATTACACTCCTACCGGACGCTGTATCCAGAAGCCTTACAAAGATGGAGTAGAAATATATAACGAAGAATTTTACCACCGCTTTATGAATGGCGAACTAGAACATCCCGATTCAATAAAATTTCCCGATTCATTGAAATATAGAACTCCCAAAGGGAAAATCGTTTATGGCGGCGGCGGAATTATGCCGGATATATTCGTCCCGATTGAGAAAGATTCAGGACTTTTTTATTATAACCAGTGCATCAACAGGGGTATTGTCTATCAGTTCGCCTTTGACTATACCGATCAGAACCGCCAGAGCTTGTCGCGGTTTAAAAATGTAACTCAGTTTGAAAATGGATTCATTATCAATGACGCCATTTTCAGCGGATTTATTAAATATGCCGAATCAAAAGGAGTGAAACGCGCGGGAAAAGATCTTTCCAAATCCGACCGTTACATCCGAACAATGCTTAAAGCTTACATTGGAAGGAACATTCTCGACAATGATGGCTTTTTTCCGATTCTTAACAGCATTGATCCAGGGTATATAAAGGCTGTGGAGACGCTGAAAAAAGAACAAAAATAAAGACGCAATGCATTGCGTTTCAACAGACCAAAAGTAAAGACGCAATGCATTGCGCCTATAGAAAAACGATTATTAACCCTTAAACAAAAAACAAAATGACACACGAACTACCAAAACTTCCTTTTGCATTGGATGCACTGGAACCGTATATTTCAAAAAGAACAATTGAGTACCACTATGGCAAACATCATCAGGCGTATATAAACAACCTGAATAAACTGATTGTAGGTACAGAATTTGAAAACGCCTCGCTTGACGACATCGTTAAAAGAGCGGGTGGCGGCATTTTCAACAATGGCGCCCAGGTATGGAACCATACTTTTTACTGGAATTGCATGAAGCCGCAGGGTGGAGGCGAACCCTCTGGTTTATTGGCTGATGCCATAGTGAAAAACTTTGGTTCTTTCGCCGAATTCAAAGAAAAATTCTCCGCCGCCGCTGCCACACTTTTTGGCTCAGGCTGGGCTTGGTTGATCAAAAAGGATGATGGAAGACTGGAAATTGTTCAGGAGAGCAATGCAGGTAATCCCATGAAAAATGGAGCCGCGCCACTTTTAACCTGCGATGTTTGGGAACACGCCTATTATCTCGATAAACAGAATGTTCGTCCCGATTATATTGCCGATTTCTGGAAATTGATTGACTGGAATGCGGTTTCAGGCAGATTGTAGAAAGCTGGCAAGCTGGTAAGCTGGCAAGCTGGCAAGCTGGTAAGCTGGTAAGCTGGGGTATTTCATTTAACTTTTTGCTTCGATTCCCAAATTACAAGATCTAAATTCCAAGGGAAAAATGAGAGAGAGTCAAGGTTAATAAGAATTGCCAGGACCTTAAGGTCGTGGCAATTGATAAACGGATAGTTACCTGACTTTAGTTCAAATTGTTGACTTTTCGGAGAAGGCTCAAACTTCTTTTACTGATAAACTTCGGTTACAATTTAAACCGGCAAGTCCGTGTAAATATATTTTCAGTTTGGTTAGACGCCGGAATCTGAGACCCGATACTTATGAAATTGACGCTTTTGTCACCCCGGAAATCCCTTAATAAAGCCTACCTCAGGGTCAAACCATTCAGGACTGAGATTGACGTTTTCAAGAATAATCTTATCAAACTCCTTGATGGTTTGGATGAAACCGAATCGGAAGAGCATTTAAAAAATGACCTGAACGATTTTCTCAGGGATACGTTCTATCAAAAGTTTTATATCAACACAAAAAGCCGCAACGACCTTGTAATCCATATTGGTCCCGATGCAAAAAGCTTCTCCGGCGTGTTAATCGAAGCCAAGAAACCTTCGAATAAAACCGGGATGATCCATCAGGATAACATCAATACAAAAGCTTTTCATGAGCTTATTCTCTATTATCTGCGGGAACGAATCACAAACCACAATCTGGAGATCAGACATCTGATAGCTACAAACATTTATGAATGGTACATATTCGACGCCGCTCTTTTTGAGAATGTGTTCGCTCAGAACACTGCGCTTGTAAAACAGTTTACCGATTTTGAAGAAAGCCGGCTATCAGGAAATACCACCGACTTCTTTTACAAGCAAATTGCCGAGCCATTCCTTGCCGGGTTGACTTGCGAAATTTGCTTTACCTGGTTCGATTTCCGGGAATACGAGAAACTACTGCGGAATAACGATAAAAAAGATGATTCAAAACTCATCGCGCTTTATAAGCTGCTCTCGCCGGAGCATTTGCTGAAGCTTCCTTTTACCAACGACAGCAACAGCCTCGATAAAGGATTTTATGCGGAATTGCTGCATATCATTGGGTTGACCGAGACAAAGGAAGGCGGTAAAAAACTCATTGTTCGCAAAAAGGAAAGCCTCCGCGATAGCGGTTCGCTCATTGAAAATGCCATCATCCAGATTGACAGCCGCGATATGATGGTTAGAATAGAGAACCCTTCCCGTTTCGGAGAGACCGGTCAGGACAGACTTTTCAACGTTTCGTTAGAATTGGCAATCACCTGGATCAACCGTATTTTATTCCTGAAACTGCTGGAAGCCCAGTTGATCGCTTATCATAAAGACGAACAGGATTATGCATTTCTCAACAGTGAAAAACTCAAAGGATTTGACGCTCTCGACAGTTTGTTTTTTCGGGTTCTTGCCAGAAAGACAACGGAACGCGACCCTGCCGTTGCTAAGCTATTTGAGAAAGTACCATACCTGAATAGCGCTCTTTTTGAACCGACAGAACTGGAGCGCGACACTATTTTTATCAGCAATCTCCAGGATGATTGTCTCATTTCGGTTCATCCGGGAACGGTTTTGAAGAATAATACCGGGAACCGTTTAACAGGAAAAATGAATGGATTGAATTACCTCTTTGCCTTTCTGGATGCATACAATTTCTCGGGCGAAGGGGTGGAAGAGATCGAGGAAGACAATAAAACGCTGATCAACGCTTCGGTTCTGGGTTTGATTTTCGAAAAGCTTAACGGGTATAAAGATGGCTCTTTCTTTACGCCTGGTTTCATTACCATGTATATGTGCCATGAAACTATCCGCCGGGCGGCGACGCAGAAGTTCAATGATGCGAAAGGCTGGAATTGTAAGGATATTGAAGATGTTTATGATAAAATTGAGGACAGGAATGAAGCCAACAACATCATTAACAGCCTTAAAATATGCGACCCGGCTGTAGGTTCAGGACACTTCCTGGTGTCGGCGTTAAATGAGATTATCGCCTTAAAAAGCGACTTAAATATTTTGCAGGACCGCGAAGGCAGGCGATTGAAGGAGTACCGGGTTGAAGTTGTAAACGATGAACTGATTGTAACTGACGAAGATGGCGAACTGTTTGTTTATAATCCCGCAAACAAGGAAAGCCAGCGCATACAGCAAACTTTGTTTCATGAAAAGCAGACTATAGTAGAAAACTGTTTGTTTGGCGTTGATATTAATCCAAATTCTGTTAAGATATGTCGGTTGAGGTTGTGGATTGAATTGTTGAAGAGCGCTTATTATAAATTGCCTCACACCCACGTCACATCTCTTACGGGCGAGGGGAAGAGAGAGTTGGAAACACTTCCCAACATTGACATCAACATCAAATGCGGAAATTCGCTGATCTCACGCTATACGTTGGGCGCCGATCTGAAGCAGATTTTATCGGTAGGCAGATTTACGATCCATTCTTACCGGGCGGCAATAATGACTTATCGCAATGCAGAAAACAAGGAACAGAAACGGGAGATGGAGCGCCTGATTGCGACAATAAAAAACGCTTTTCACCTTGGAATTGGAAATAATGACCCAAGAATAAAAAAGCGCGATCAGATTCTGAGCCAGATAATTCATAAATTCTCCGGAAATTTCTTATTTGAACCGGAAACAGTTTACGGAGATGAAAAGGCAAAAGATAATGGTGAAAAAGAGCGGCGGCGAATGGAGGAGGAGGCGGCTACTCTTACCCGGCAAATCGAAGACGCCAGAAGCAGTAAGGTTTTTGAGAACGCTTTTGAGTGGCGATATGAATTTCCGGAAGTTCTGAATGATGAAGGCGATTTTATTGGTTTTGATTTGGCGATAGGGAATCCGCCATATATCAGGGCAGAAGAATTAGGGAATATCAAGGAGTATCTCAAAGGTAACTATAAACTATTTGTACCCGGAGGAGATATTTTTTCATATTTCTATGAATTATCCCATAAAATTTTGTCAAAAAGCGGCGTTTTTTGTTTTATCAATAATGCCTACGATAAAACAACTGCGGGCAGGGGGCTGCGTGATTTCGTGGTTAACCAGTTTCGCATTGAACAGTACATTGATTTTACTTCCGTAGTCGTTTTTGAGGAGGCAACTACATATCCAATTATCCTTTTAGCTATAAAAGGCGATGAATCGAACCCCGCATTTGATTATTTAAAAATCGAAAAGCCCCTGTTTTTTGAAAAGAAAAAATGGTTTGTAAACTCAAAATTTATTCAACTGAATCAAAAATCATTGAATAGTGATTCATGGAATTTCAGAGATGAAAGGGAAAGCAACATTTTGTTGAAACTTAACGCCTTTAAAAAAATATATGATATCTATGGCAAATCCTACAGAGGTATAATTACTGGATTAAATGAAGCATTCATTACAGACAGGAAACTTTCCAATACTTTAATATTTCAACCAACTTATGATGGAAAGGATATAAAGAAATGGAATACTCAATTGCCTTTTAAATGGATGATAACATTTCAAAGCAAATCTACTAAGGAAAGATTTGGGGATTTAGATGAAAAAGCTGCAAAAGAAAAGATGTTTGAAAAGTTTCCGGAGATTTTTAACCATCTGTTGCCCTTTGAAGAAACAGCAAAAAAAAGACACGACAAAGGAGAATATTGGTGGGAACTAAGGAGCTGTGCATACTACGACCTGTTTAAACAATCAAAAATAATCTTTCCAAACCTTCAAAATTCAAATAAATTTGCCTTTGACGAATCCGGTTCATATTTAAACGCACCGTCTGTTTTTCTTCCCACAAATGACAAACATTTACTCGGTATTTTAAATTCACGGCTTGTCTGGTATTTTCTGACAAGTATATGTGTTGTGAGAAATGGCGGATTTATCGAAGTTAAACCGCAATATTTTGAACAGATTCCAATTCCGGAAATATCAAATGAGGATAAATCAGTATTATCGGAAAAAGTAGATCAAATTCTATCCGCCAAAAAATCAATCCCCACCTTTGATACCGGCGCTTTGGGAAACGAAATTGACCAACTGGTTTATAAGTTGTATGGCTTGACGAATGAGGAGATAATTATTGTGGAGAATTCATAAACGGACACATCAAATTTCATCTGAAATAATGGACAATATTGACCTCCGGACTGAACATCGCGAATGTATAGCAGAACTCACGGTTCAGAAAGAATTGTATCTGACGCTTGTACTGAAATTGCAGGAGTTGATTGATACAATCAAACCCAACCTCGAAGCGCTGTACGCGGTGAAGATCGGCAGCAAAGAGCTCGAACTGTTACAAAAACGAGCGGAAGTTGCAGGATTGAAGCATCAGATGGAATTGATGATCGCCTGCATCAATAAGAAGGAAAAAATTGACAGGCAAAAAATCAGACAGATTGTTCAACAAATGCTGGAAGAATACTATGACAAAATAAATCATGAAGCTGAACGTATAGATAAGGCACAAAATCGTCTGGCACATCTCATGCTTCCTGCTGATTCTTTCGCCATGAAAAAGCTCTATTATGAAGCGGCTAAACTACTTCATCCCGATGTGAACCCAAACTTGTCGGATGAACAAAAACAATTATGGAATGTCATTTCCGAGGCATACAAACATGGAGACCTTCAAACGGTAAGGAATGTTACTGCCGCGATTGGCAGCATGACAGATGATCCGAAAGAAATTTACGAATACGATTCGCTAAAAACTCAGGTTGAGTTATTCAAAGAGAGGAATAAGGTTTTGCTGGAACAGATAACTACAGTTCAGGCAGAATTTCCTTTTACTTTCAGCGAAAAACTTCATAATGAAGAATGGTTGAAATCAGAACGCCTTATAAGCGATTGTAAGATGCAGGAACTGAATGAAACGGCTAAGAAATACCTTGATTTTATTGATCTAATCACAGACAATTAACATGAATGAAGGATTAACAAAACTAACCCCGGGTTTATTGAACCTGGTTGCAGGAAATAACAATATTCCGATACCCTTTCAGCGAGATATCCTGATTCTGGAAATTCATATTGCCGGCACCAGTTACCGGGAAAACATTGCTCAGATTGAACCATCATTGGAAATCGGACAGATGTTTCAAATGATTCGGGAACCGGAAAATCAGTATGATAGCTGGGCAATTTCCATTTACCTTAATGATTACAAACTGGGCTATGTGCCTCGCGCGCAGAATGAAATCATTGCCCGGCTTATGGATGCAGGAAAATTGTTTTACAGTAAACTGATCGGCAAGAAATGGAAGGATGATTGGTTATGCCTGGAAACCGACATTTATCTGAAAGATTGAGGCAAGATTTAATTTGAATGTTAACCAAACGAGGTTATCTGGTTCAGATATATGTTGAAGGAAAGAATAGAGGTGAAGAAATGAGTGGGAAAAATTAAACTGCTTGTCGGCTTTTGTCAAGTTACCGATAAAATTATTTAAAGCAAATAATTGTATAAAAGATAATATCACCCCTTCGGGGTTTTATAAAGGGTTTTACAATTTTTTCTATAATCATGTCACCCCTTCGGGGTTTTCAAAAACTTCTGTATAAAAGGTTTATTGTTCCCAATCCCGAAGGGATGACATGATTGTAGATTGAAAAGATTGGACTTGCAACAGAAT
>JBAXRP010000059.1:0-19364 GCA_037131145.1 Bacteroidota bacterium | reverse complement strand
GACAAACAGTGTTGGAACCGCTTACGGAAATCAGGTTGTTTTTACAACATTCTCCAACTTGAACAGACTTACTGGCGTTTCTTCCAAAACATGGAAGTTGCTTCGAAGCACAGCTACCGGACGATATCCGCTGGAAGTAGGTCCCGAGGATCATTCAATGATTTGGTGGGCTACAGGTTTGAACAACAACGAACTTGCAAATCGTCCATGTATGTTAAACGATGAATGGACTTTCGCACTTGACCACTCTCTCACTTTCGACGCCAAAGGAGATTACTGGTCGGAAGCAGGAGTTTTTATTCAGTCTAATGTTTGTGCTTCAACTTCTTATCCGATGGTAGGTATTAACGGGAATGATCTCTCGGCATGGGGCAATGGAAATCACACTTTTGTTCTGGCAGCCGGTTCCGCTCCTACCCTGAAGGCAGTTGGCAAAGGCGCTTATATCGGCTTTTACAAACTGGGGAATGGCGCTGAAACATTAGTACCGCTGGACTCGGTGACGTACAATATCGTAAAACTTACGGATGGCGCTGTTGACACCCTTATTATCGAAGGCGTTTACAGATGGGATCCTTTACAACCAGGAGGATATTGGAGGTTTGTTCTGATGCATTACGACGATCCGTCCCAAGAGCCTCCCATACCGGGGAACTTGCCATTCGCAGGTTTTACATACAGCTTGAACGGTCTTACAGTTAATTTTTTCAACACTTCAACTGATGCAGTTTCTTACCTGTGGGACTTCGGAGATGGCGCAACTTCCATTGAAATGAACCCCGTTCACACCTATGCCGTTCAAGGTTGTTATAATGTAACTTTAACAGCGACCAATCCTTATGGCGTCAATACGATATCATCGCTTATTTTTATAGGCATAGATCTTTCTACACTTACCAATGCCATGTTGCAAGGAGCTCCCTGGAGAGTGAAAGTGGAAGATAAAACTGTCTTTGTCGGGTCAGGGATGGGCATGAGTAACTGGTGGTCTGTGCCCAAGAGCTTTTTTACCGGTGGAGGATCAGGCATAGATGACTGGTCCTGCATGCCAGATGATGAATTCACATTCAGCGCTGGCGGCGGATTCTCCTACGAAACCAGCGGCAGCGCCCGAAACGATGGCTACATGGGCACGCCAAACGGTTGCTGGTCAGATGCCTTGATTGCCGCGAGCGGCAATGGCGCCGCATTTGGCTCTTGCGCCTCGCACACCTATACTTTCACACCTGCCACACCTGTAAGCAGACCAATAATTACCCTTGTTAATGGTTCAGGATTCGCAGCATTTATCGGATTCTATAAAGGATACTATGGCGGTGAAAACTCCAACAGCGCCAACCTTCCCAACGGCGGATTTGCAACGAACAAATACGAAATAATGGGTTATTCAAACTCGGGAACGAAGGAGTATTTGTTTGTTACTGTTGACATTTCATCGGCACACGATGAATCAGCGGCATGGTCGGCAATACTGGAACGTTAAATATAGTTTAACCGAAAAATCACCGCAGAATGAACGGCACAACGGTGGCAATCACACCTGTGCAAACAACTACCATGATGAAAAGATTGTACCGTACATTATAGTTGCCAAGCAACGATTCATCATAATACTTGTCAACATTCTGATCTTTGTACATCAAAAGAAGTCCGTTAACAAGTTTTATTCTGGTTTGTCTTCCTTTGACGAGTCCTATAACTACAACGATATTGACAAGTACAATCAGGCTGACAAAAACAAACATGACGAACAGCGTAGAACTTTCGGTTCTCGATTTTTCAACCAGTCCCGAATTTACTGCAAGTGTGATAAGATTCAGGATAATTGACGTCAGAATAAAGATGATGTCGGTGCGGGTGTTTTGCTGTAATTCCGAAGTGATGTGGTTGTGAACATGGGCTATCATAACTTTCAGTTTTAAGGGTTTTTATCAAAAGTAATACTTATTTTTTACCAAAACGATGACAATATAAATCTAACATCTCATTTTCGATTGTTAGTTCTTCAAGTAACAAGGGCTGAACCTTGCTAATTTCCCCTTCCATTTTATCAATATTTTCAAGTGGTTTGAAAAGTTGGGCAATCAGGTTGGTAAGATCGACTAATTCGGCCGAAGGGTCTGTGAAATTCAGCTCGTATTTGCTCACAATCATGCTGACGCCTTCTTTCTTTGCAAGCCCCGGAAGCTTATCCTTTACAAGATCCATGATGGCAGTTACCGAACCAGTTCCAAAAATCATCAGGTGTAACAAATGCTGGTACGACATCGCCTGGATGGAAAGTTCTTTAATCCTTGCCGTGTCATTTGCCTTTTGGGCAGAATCACTCTGCATACTGAAACGCTTGATATGCTGTTTGAAATAATCAGACCTCGACCAGGCAAAGGTGATTATCCGGGAATCGTATGTGCCGATTTTCAACCCGGCGGGTTTCTTCTGGGCAAAAACCGTTGTTCCCGCTGTTGCCAATAGAAGGAAAATGATGATTGGCGCTGTTATCTTTGATGCAGTGTTCCTTGTTTTCATTGATGCTCCTTTTTAAATGGTTGATGATTTTTTTTCTAATGTTCTTTTCCTTACTTTTGGACTTATAAACGCAATTTATTTGTTTTGAAGCGCCAAAATTAACATCCTTCATGCCTGGCGGATTGATTTTCGGTTGTAAAACGGTTGTAAACAATTTTACAAGGATTCTGCATTTATAAACCAAAAACATCTATCATCTTTGTCAACGAACGATCAAACATATTTAGACGCGCTTAAAAAAAAGATTGTAGCCATGATGCAACAATCCTATCCGGGCATTAATCCTGTTATTTCGGAATGGAAGGGACAGGAGATTACAGATTTCCAGGAGGAATTGCTTAAAACAGTCAATGCGCATATCAGTGAAAAGTGGTTTTATACACATATAAAAGGCGCAAGTCAGAGTTTACCAAGGATTGATGTATTGAACCTTCTGAGCAAATATGCCGGGTATTCAAACTGGGATGATTTTAAGTTTAAAAACCAGGAACTCTTTCCACAGCCGATTTCAGAAACCACCACTCCCCTGAATTCTAAAACGACGGCGATTAAAAACGGCAACCAGTTTTTTATACTGATTCCCGTTCTGGCGCTTGTGATTGTCTGCATTTTCTACGGATTATTTAAACTTTTCAATACCCGTGAATATAAATTCAGCTTTTACGACGCCGACACCCGTGAACCAATCGCCAATACAAAAATTGAAGTTCGCCTTTTACAGGATGGCGAATCGCCGGTTACCGGATTTTGCAATGCCGATGGCTCTTACCTTCTGAAAACTGATAAAAGTATTGTCACTCTGGTTGTTTCCGCTACTTACTACGAAACCGATACCATTGTTCGCATTTTAAAGAAAATGAACCAGGATGAAATCGTCAACCTCCATGCCAACGACTATGCGCTGATGATCCATTATTTCTCACAGTCAAAGGTGACCGATTGGGAGAAACGAAGAGGCGCCATCGAAAAAATAATTGCCGACGAGGCGGTAATATATCAGGTTTCAGGAAAAAACGGACTTACGGGCGCTGAGCTTTTTAGTAAAAACGAATTTATTGACCGGCTTTCAGTTCCAACCGGCAGTTTAAAAAATCTGGAAATACTCGATACAAGGTTCAAAAATGAAAAGATCATCATGCTCAGGTTCAGAATTAAAGAGCAGACAAGATGAAAACGATTTTCAAAATATCGGCTCTGTTAGCGCTATATTTGCTTACAACTGCAAAAAGTTGCGACAACCGGGAACAGAACGAAGAAGCAAGGGAAACCGCCAGCATTCAGACAATACATGATAGTCTGACGGTTGCATCTGAAACTGATTCCATTGATGATGCGGCGAAATTTGCTTTTGAAACATCTGCAAGCCAAAAGGTTTATGATCTGGCGGATTATCTGAATATCCTTGCCGACAAGAATACCGGCGAACAGTTTGTGAAAAAGACTGCCAAACTGACCCGAAACCTTTTTATCTCTTGCGCAGTAACTTTGAATTTTGGTTTTCCGGAAAACCCAGATGAAAATCTTATCCTGTCAAAACGAATGAAGGATGCGGGATTGAAAAACGTTAATATCCCCGATGGAGTAGTTTTTGATTCCGTTTGGGTGAAACAAAAACTCATCCAGGTCAGCGACAGCCTGTATGCCGGAAAACTTGGGATTTCTGCAAATTCTGGCGCTAACGCAGTAGAAAACGGCAAACTTAGCCATTCGCTTTCCTTTGACTTTTATGTTGTTAAGCGGGAAAAGGTTTTTGGCAGTTCGACACTTAAAACATGGACGGTTCTTCTTGGGGATATCCAATGAAATGCCTCTGGATTTTTTCCCCAATCTTACTCCTTTGATAAATAACAGCTACTTTTGCCATCCGGTTTTGGTGGTTCGTGTGCCGATGACCTGTCAATCAAACAATCTGCAACCAAAAATTGAAAACTTATGCCGTTCATCCCTTTTCATAACTATTTTCCTGAAATTGCCGAAAAAGAATCTCGCACTATTCAGGTATTTAATGACCCGAAATTAGCCGGAGATCATTTTCTTCTAATGGAATTATTTTGTGATGAACCAAAATGTGATTGCAGAAGAGTGATGCTAAATGTGTTTTCCTTAAAAAGAAAAAGTATTGTTGCAGTGATTAATTTTGGATGGGAGAGCGAAAAATTTTACGAAAATTGGTTTGGCTCGAAGGATAAAAAATTAATCCGAGAACTCAGAGGTCCGTCAATTAACGATTTAAGCGAAAGAACAGATATTACTAAGAAAATATTTGAACATGTAAAACTTACTCTTGAAAATCACATCTTTGTCCAAAGAATAAAACTACATTACGTGTTTTTCAGGGAACATATTGAGAAATTGGCATCAGGGGAACTCACAAACATTAGCCATAGCATAAAAATGCCAGGTCGGAATGATTTGTGTTCTTGTGGATCGGGTAAGAAATTTAAAAACTGTTGCTTATCATAATGCAAACGGTATAAATTTTTACATTTTGATTTTAATTGAGAGTAAAATTACCGGTGAAAGATTGATCGGAGCTCAGCCGTGAATAGGTTGGTTGTATTTGTCGGACTTATTAATAGGCAATGATCATCTTTCTGTTCCTGAAAGTATCGTCGCATCTCATGGAAACGAAATAGATCCCTGCGGGATAACAATCCTCGCTAACAGTAAATATTACAGAATATTCGCCTGCCGGTTTCTCTTCATTCACGAGGGTTGCAACTTCTTCCCCAAACATATTAAGGACTGTTATAGATACATGAGCTTTTGATTTCAACTTATACCCGACCTCAGTGGAAGCTCTAAAAGGATTCGGGTAATTTTGTAACAGTTTGAATTTATCCGATGAAAAATCCGGTTCGTCAATGCCGGTATTATTGAAGGCTACTTCATCCGACCATTGGCTCCACTTCAGATTGTCATCCCTGTATTTTACCCTGTACCATAAGGTTTTTCCCTGGGTAGTGATGCTGTCGGGTAATTCCAGCGAAGTAAGGTCAATCCCAATATTTTTATTGATGGGGATAAAATTTGGGGAACCGGTATTTTCAAAAATATCCTCCTTGTCGCGAAGTTTACTCAGTAATGGGGATGAATAATTTCCCTGGCTTCCCGTAACTTCAAACCATGATGACATACATGAATCTGCGCCGCTCATCGCAGATGCCGACAGTATCACAGGGTTGGTTGTTGTCACCGGGTTTGCAACCGGTTTCTGAGGAGGAGCCTGGTTCATTCTGAAATGCCAGGTTTCCAGTACCTGGTGAAGCGGGCGCTCGGGTTTTCCTAACGTATAAGCTTCGGCTACATAAGATCGGTCGTCAACATTGACGTCCATGATGACATAGTTGTAATCGTCAACAGTTTCCTGGATTTCAGGATAATCAATCGAACCTGAAAAGAATCTGGTAAGCTCGGCTCCCCCTCCGCCTGCAAGGACGGTGCGGAAATCATGAACCAAAGGGTCGGTGTTGCTTGTATTTACGATTGATCCCAGTTCAAAATCGTGGGCGTGTCCATAAGAATATTGAACCATTTTATTGAACTTCAAAAACTCAGGGTAAAAAACAACATCAACCGAGTCGTGGTCCCCTTCTGTCCAAACTTCTGATTGCCAGGGGTGATGAGCAAATGTGAAAACGAGGTTTGTTCCGGGATCGGCTTCTGATTCGGTCAGGACTTTGTTCAGCCAGGTTTTCTGAATCGGCGCGCCAATAATTTTATCATTGCTGTTAAGTACCACGAATTTGCATCCGGCGATCTCAAAGGAATAAAACCTTTCCTTATAGGATGTCCTGGCAACAGCCGAATCGGTAAAATCCTCGTACTTCATATAATCAAAATAAAATGCCGATTCGTGTTCATGGTTGCCGATGGATATCATGAACGGCAGGGTACAGGAAAGATTCGCGATTTTCGAAAAATATTCATTCTCAAAACGGTTGATATCCTTACCATTCCAAACGATATCTCCCGTATGCATGACCATGTTGACCGAATCGAACCACGTTTCTCCGTATTTTGACTGCAATGTTTGCTGCACATTCTGACAAAGCGGACCAAGGATTGATTCAATGGTATCATTATATCTTGAATCCCCGAAAATAACAAACCGGATATGCCTGCCCGCTGTTCCCGGAAGGGGCTGGCTCCTGAAAGGATAAACAGAAGAAGAATCATTGCCGCTTATGCAACGGTAATAATATCTGGTATCAGGAGTAAGACCGTTTAGCTTTACGGTGTGCCAGTGTTTGCCGCTGATGTTCTGAAAAGAACCAGCCTTCACCTGTTCAAGGTTTATATCAGAAAGTCCGTAACGGATTTTTGTGAATGAGGTGTCATTCGAATGCCAACTGATATACACCGAGGTTGGCGTCGGGGTTTGCAGGTATGGGTTAATCTGAGCATGGAGAGAACCGGTAAGAACCGCAATCAGCCCAACCAGGATGAAGAAAAGAGCGATAATTTTTTTCATGTGTAAATGATTTAATAATTAACAATGAGACTCATATAAAATCCATATTATTTTCATCTTATCCCCGATGATAGAATCGCAAATTATTAGTAAAATTAACGAAAAACTCTTTGAGACCACTCCGAAAAGTAATTATTAATAATTAACATTTGGCTAAAGTCCGGTATTTCAGCAACATGAATTGCCACGACCTTAAGGTCGTGGCAACTGATAATCAACTTCTTTGTTGGCTTTAGCCAAATTTTTCTTAATTTTCGGAGTTGGCTCCTCTTTAAGAAATCAAGGATATTTAATAAATGGACAGAAAGTATTATTTAATTAATAACTTTGTTGTTGAGGGCATTGTCGGAAATTTAAAAAAAACTGACCGGGAACATCGTACAAACCAATAACATGTAATTTAAAAACAGATAGGAGAAAAGTCATGTCTTATTTTTTGAAAATCACATCCAGGATGGTGAAATGCAGGCTCACCATCACAGCGCTGGCGCTGCTGATCACTATTGTCGCATTGCTGGAAGGTTGCAACAAAAGCTCCTCTGAGGAGCCGAAGATCGAAACGACCGCCAAATTTCGATTTGTTTTCCTTGCCGACAGCCGTGGCGACTCTCTCGGCGAAGCCATTGACACCACTGCGCTAAATCCAATCATCCGTGCAATAGATACATTGAAACCCCAGCCTGCCTTTGTGGTTTTCGGAGGCGATATGTGTTACCGGGGCTTTATGGATAAGCGTTACACCTTCCAGGAATTCAAAAATCTTTTCGCAAAGCTGACCCAAAAGGGGATCAAGCTGTACACGGCGATGGGTAATCATGAACTCTATCATGAGCACGCTTCTTACGGTTACTTTCTCGTCAACCAGCAGCAGTTCCAGAGTACTTTTTCCGAGAACCCGTCCAACGGACCAACCGGTTATGAGCGCCTGGCTTATTCTTTCACCAATGAGGCAACCAGCTCCTTTTTTGCTGTACTGGATCCTTATTTTGTTTACGAGGACACTATGCATTTAAACATGGGCGGTCATATTGATTCGACACAAATGACCTGGCTGAAAACACAGGTGGACCAGAGCGCCGCATTGCATAAATTCCTTTTCATCCATGTGCCTTATTATTATGTTGACTACGACTCGACAGAAGCGTCGGAACCAGATACAACACTCACCGCGCTCTGGTCTTACATTGACGCCAATAAATTCGACATCTATGCATGCGGACATTCGCATCTGTATTCCCGAAGAACCGTTGACGACAGTATAGCCCCGAATCCACAGACCACACCGCTAACTCCGGGCTGGAAGAACAAAGTGGCGCAGCTTCTTTGCGGAACTTGTGGCGCGGGTTCTGGCGGCGGCTACGTCGATCCGACAGTCAGAACCAATTGGAACGTGCACAACGACCACAATACCTATTATTTCAGCGTTGTTGACATCTCGGGCAAAACCGTAACCGTAAACAGTTACAAAGGTTATACAGGAGCGTACAGCGCTTTTGATACTTTCACCATTACGAAATAACATTTTTTATACTATTACTTTGTAAAACCGTGTTGCTTATCAAAGAAGGAATCTTAGCATAAATGAAAAAAATCCTTGTCTTAATCGTGTTATATCTCGCCATTCCCGGTTCGGTTTACTTAACTGGTCAAACGCCATATATCAAACAGATTATTACCGCCAACAGCGGTGAATTTGAATTTTCACCGCCGTACCAGGATTTTGTAACCGCGCAAACCTATAATCCGGTAACCGGCGCCGGAAATGTAATTCAGACGATTTTTACTCAATCTGTCCAGGATATCTGCATCAAGGGGAACGTCGCCTGGATCGCAGCGCAGGATTCGATCATCAAGATTAATCTTGACACTTATCAGCGAATAACCGCCATACCCGATTCGGGTCTTAGCAAACTGCTCGTCTTTGGAGATAAACTAATTGTATCGAAACAATATCCGGTAACTACATTTTTTGCCGAAGTACTCAAAGCCGACGATCTTTCGCTTGTATCATCAATCAAGGGTATTCCCGGCGATTGCGGAGGACTTGTGGCTGCCGGCGATTCAATCTATATCGCCGTGAATGGGGGCTGGATGGGAACCGAAGGAAAAATCGCCGTTGTTGAAACCACTGGCTGGACGCTGGTTCGGGAGATCAACCTCGGAACGGCAGCCGTGGGGATTATGAATATATACCTCTATGACAACAAGCTGTTCACCGTTAATAAATCGCCATACACCTCGCCGGAAGTTGGCAGCATTTCCGCATATAACCTGAATAACCACACCTTTAACAATAGCATCCTGAACAAAAATGTTGGAACCGGCGCCGGAATTGACGACAGCCTGCTCTATTTTGGCTTTGATTACGGAATTGGATCGTTTAACCTTAATACGCTTCAGGTTGCCGATAGTGTTGTTGTATCTGATCCTGGTTCGGCGGTTTTTATGTATGTAACATCGGCAACCGTTGATACGCTGAATAACCTGATCTATATGAATGTGGGCGATTATGCCACCCCCGGAACCTGTTTTGTGGCTACCATAACCGGCGATTCTGTTACCTCCTTCTCAACCGGAATAAGCGCCGACGCTGTGGCTGTTGATTACCGGGCATATCCGGCTGGAATTGAAAACAGGAGAGGCGAATCCTTATTACTTACACTTTATCCGAATCCGGTTTCCGACAAATTAACCGTAACGCTGAATACCTGTGAGGAAATCCGCGAAATCGGGATCAGCGATCTGACAGGCAGGGTTGTCATTCAGAATAGCTTTAATTATCGTACGAACCTTGCGACAATTCCGGTAAACATCCTTGCTTGCGGCGTTTATGCCATCACGGTTAAAACGGATACCGGTTCGGTTTTCGGAAAATTCGTGAAAGAATAATCAGACTTAAAACTAACTAAAACCACATATTATAAAATTCCAAGCCCCAAAGCATAAAGGAAATATGTGATTGAATAGAAAGAACGAATAATTCAATCATCTGATTTATTCGTAAATTTGGAGAAAAAAGAAATGATAGTAGAAAGACAAAATAACGAAATACTGGTCAGGTTTTCTGCTGGAATTAAAACTTCAAGAATTCAGACAATTCTCGATTATCTGCGGTACGAAGAATTGACTTCGAAATCAACTGCCACAGAAGATAATATTGACCAACTTTTAGGAGAAGTTAAAAAAGGACGTTGGAACAGAACTAAAAAGGAATTAGGGCTAAATGATTAAAATTATAGTTGATACTAACATCGTTTTTAGCGCCTTTGAACCTTGATTCCGATATCAATGCCTTAGGTGGATTCCTGTTTGATATTACCTCTTATAAAGAATAATTAGCCGGGCGCAGCAAATCACTTCAATTGTTTCACGACCTCATCTCCTCCAGGCTTTCCTTAATATCCTGAAGCTCCTCCTTCGTTAATCCCCACAATTGTGCGGCAAGAAAATCAATGTGGTTTTCGAGGTCAATAACCGAAATGCCGGCAGCAGCTTTTTCGTGGCATTGTTTTGAGAGGGAGGAAAGATCCCGATGAATATATAACTGGGAATCGTACTTCGGTATTTTTATATTTTTCAGGATATGTGTACTCAACTGGGTTGAAACAGTATATGATTGAATTATGAAGCGTGATATACATGAAGCTAACATTGCACAAACAAAATGCGCTTCGTTTTCTTCTATAAAAGGTATCAGGATTAGTTTGTGGTCGGGTATAATTACTTTTCCATCTACCATTGAAATAACGGCGCATTCAAAGCTCGATGATTGTTCCCTCCAAACAACCTTGAATGGCGCAAAAGTATAAGGCCCAACGTTATATAATGAATAATAGGGATACCCCTGATTTTTAAAATGTGCCTTGTAATGAGTTCGTAAAAGCAATTTTTCTTTAAATCGTTCAAAATACTGATGTGCTTTGGGATACTTCTTTTCAAGAACTTTATCATCAAAAGCACGATTTTGATGAAGTAAATCCTGTGGCAAAATAATCCAGGATTTGTTTTCAAAAGACCAACGTTTCGTTTCTCTCCCTCTCAATAATGGATATACAAGTTCTTTTTCAACGAACTGCTTCACCTCCTCATATTTATTTTTCCCTATATCGTATAAATTCTGAATCTCAACGCAATCCGGGGAAGAATCACCGGTCTGACTTGCCCAAAAAACACCATTTGCTCCTCCTGTGTGCGCTCCAATCCGACCTTTGTACCCAGCTTCACCAACAATTTTAGGGAGTGACATTAATGCCTTGGGTTTAGCCGTAATCCAGCTACCCTGTAATGACCCATCAATGCTTTGTGCATTTAGATATTGAACGGAAGTCTTTTTTAAAATGTTCTCCCAATTTGTATCAATTGCAATCGAACCTTTGATTTTTTTTCTCCAGATGTTGTAATCCACCGGATAGACTGTCTCTAAACCTTTCTCGCAAAAGAAAATTGCAGTGCGATTTGTGGCAGAGTCAAATGGTTGCAAATCGGCCATGTCATCAACATGGATTACTTTGATGGGAATGCCATTCCTTCCAAGCCGGAATCTTCGGAAACCTTCACCTCCACCGGCAGATTTGAAAATTGTCTGAGTAATGACTACGCAAAGCTTACCGTGCTCTTTAAGATATTTATCAATTGAAACATAAGTCATTAAAATTGAAATGTCGTCACTGGATTTGCCCAGTCTTGCGTCAAGCCCTTTGTGTTCAAACAGGTCATAATTCCGCCAAATCGGAATACTCAAATCCCTATATTCCCTGGGTAAGGAACTCCAATTCACCCACGGCGGATTACCAACAATAAAATCAAATGTCCCTGAAAAGAGCGGCGCAAATGAATTTTTGATGATCCGCGCCCAGATGCCGTTTATGCCTTTTTGTTCAAGCCCCAGCAATTTCTCGTAGGTTTCGGCAAGGACGAGGTCAATATTCCCGTTGTCTTCCTTGCTTTTTTGGTCGCGATGGACACGGTCGAGGAATTGGTTAACAGTAAGTTTCCGCTTAATGCAATCTTCAAGTAAAACAGTTATTTGCTGTACCGCATCCCTTTGAACAAGCGCTTCAGGAAAACGGAATGCCCCAACGCTGGTAGAAATCTGGTAATGGCCAGCCTGCTGGTCAAAAAGTTCATCCTGATGTTTGGCGCTTGGAGGATTGATGCTGTCGCAGAGATAGACCGGTATGGTTATCTCGCCTTTTTTATATTTCAGCAAATCCGCAACCGCGAGCAGATAATTGGTGCGGGCGGAGATTACCGCAAGAGGGTTCAGGTCAAAACCAACAATGTTTTTTGTGATTTGCAGAAGCGTATCTGCCTGCGGTATTTTTTTAAGTTTAGCGTGTTCCTTCAGCCTTTTTATCGCGAGGACCAGAAATGTTCCGGAGCCGCATCCGGGATCGAGAATCCGTTTCATAAAAAGATCCGGTTCTTTTGCGCCATATCCCACCAGGTTAAGGCATCGTTCTGCCAGCCAGTCAGGGGTGTAATATTCGCCAAGGTCGTGCCTGATCTGCTTCGGTACCAGGAACTGGTAAAGTTTTTTCAGGATATCCCGCGTCTGGTCGGGCAGGAGTTCCATCGTTTCCGGATCGTATTGATTAAGCCTGTCAATGACGCCGCGCACGGCGTTTTCAATGGCGCCGTTCCATACATCCGGATACCATGAAAGCAGGTCTCCTTCGAGGAAATTCCTGATGTTCAGCGGTTCAGCCCTGAAAATACCTCCTTCTTCAAGTTGTTCAAGTTTATCGTGCAATTGGTCTGACGAAAATTCATCCCAATCGGAAAGAGGCAATCCTGCAATATTTTTTAAAGTATAAAAACCCACCACCTGATAGGCGAGCAATTTCATCAACAATCCGTAATAGGTATCCAATGCAAAGAAAAATGCAAGAAAACTGAAATCCTTCTGTTCATTCTGTTTGAAGCCATAAGATTTGAACAAGGTTTGAGTATCAAATTTTTTATTTTCCATTGATCCATGAACCTCGGCAAATTGCATCGCCCATTGTTCAAAAAAAACTTTTATGCGCGGGTTTGTATTTGAATGAAGGGCAAAATAGAATGCTCTGATGGTATTTGAAGCAATATAGTTTAACGAGCCGGAACCAACGCCAAAATCCCGAATAAGGTTTTCAGGAATCAGCGCCGATTTGGAAGTGAGTTTTTCAAGCAACTCAAGGAAACGTTCAACGCTTTGGTCAGAAACAGGAATCGGTTCTTCGACAATCCATTTCCTCACTTTAAAAATGAAAAGAAAATAATTTCCGTCAAAAGCCACCCCCAGCAAACGCTCCTCTTTCCATCGTTCTTCCTGCGCCAGATCTTCTATATATCCCTCTATTTGTGCGATGAGTCTTCGGTTTTTTTCATTCTTTGCCTGGATAGTTCCGGGTTTCTTGTATTCGAGAATCAGGCGGTTGAAAACGGTATCTGCTCGGCCATTGGCAAGCTGGCGTTCGTTATGAGGATAAAACTTCAGGTTAATCCCTTTCAGGCGAATATAATCTTCCCAGAGTGGCGCAACCATCTCGCGGAGTTTTGCTTCGGGATTGTTTTGGGTTTTTGCAACTTCAACAACGGCAGCTTTTATATTGTCAGCGATACCTGAATAGTCTTTTTTCATGGAATTCCTTAAAAAAATCAAAAGTAGCGATATAAACCCAAATCAGCAACACTCGCTCCCACAATCGCAACTCGGCTCCGTTCCCCTGAGCAATCCATTGATAATTCCGGCGGCGCATCCAACGCCCGATCTGACGGAAATTGCATTTTCAGGACAATTTTTTTCACAGGCGCCGCACTCCATACAGAGATCTTTATACGCAATAGTCGCCTTCCTGTTTTCAACGATAAAAACATTATGCGGACAAACTACAATACACATCCTGCAACCATTACACTTTGACTCGTCAAGTTTAAGGGTGACAACATCGCTGAGATATACAAATCCGTTCATAAGAAAATAAATTTTGAAACAATCCAGGCAATCAGCCCCAATCCGGTCAATCCGATTTGTAACGGCAGGGCTGTTTTCATCTCTTTCTGCACTCCTGAAAGAGAGGTAAAGGTTGAACTCCCGGTGAAGTTCATGGCAAGGAATGAAGAAAGTCCTCCTATCATCAGTAACCAGGAAAAGGTTTCAAGGTTGTTAGTTCCGAGGAGATGAAAGGCGAGCAGCCCGCCAGCAGCCGCTATGCCTGTGATAAGCCCCTTTAGCGAGAACCTGCGGAATGGGAGCCAGGGTAAAAGGATTGGCGTTATGACTAATCCGGTGAGATAAGCGCAGAGCAGGATAAGCGTTGACCTCAGTCCGTCGCTAACGGCAAGGTTTAACGAATATCCATGAGGATTTAATCCCGAAAGAATTATAAAAAAAGCCGGAACAACCAGAAGGTAGTATTTTCCATAAGAAAGCTCAACAGGTATTAATTTCAGCCGTTCCCAAAGCGGAAACTCCACAGTGCGCATCTCTTTTGTCGCCTTCATCCCGGTTATTAAAAATTCCGGGATATCGGTAGCCCTAACCGGTCCATAGATAATTGAAAATCCGGTTTGCCGTTTTACTTCATGTGCTGATATTCCTACGGCGCCCAATTGTGGCACAATGATCCTTCGATGGGAAATAATTTTTTCAAGCCCGGTAACACCGATTTGCCGTGTAAGTTCTTTTGTTGAGAAAGTTCCCTTACCTGCGGCGCACCATACATTTATGCCTTTGGTATCGAGCGCCAGCGCCCATGCATCCAAACCTGTCAGGGCGCGGCGTACATGATCGAACGACAGCTTAAAATTGCCGGTTACAAAAACGTTGGAATTTTCATCCGGGTTTCCAATCGCATAAAGTCCGGGTAACACTTTGTAGTGCATCCGGCCAATTGACCATCTGATTTTCATGGTACTCCAAATATCTGCGGCGCTCCATTTTGTTGAAATCCGGGGAATGTTTCCTGCGGTTGTTTCAATCGCGCCGATAATATATTCGGAAGACATAGTTTGATTTGATGATTTTATTATTTGAAAATTTGACAATTCATGGGTTGATACTATAAGTAGCCAATTGAATTTGCTGAATTGACGCCGCAAAAATACAATAATTTAAAATAACGTAATTATACGTCAGATTAATTTTCCTGATTTAATCCTTTGGAACTGTTACAGAGTAAATTTGATTAAACCCGGAACGCTTGATTGATGATATATATCAATAATTCACCGTTTCTTTTCCCTTTCAAAGCGGTTAAATTTCCGTGCAAATTTGGTAAAATCTCTCTTTTAATGCCAGTCCCGGCAATTGCGGATTCGATACATTTACACGGATGATAATATAGTTATCCAAATAAAGTACTTATCCATGAAAAATCACTTCTTACTCAGTTTTGCAGGAATTCTGCTTCTCATCACGGTTCAGCTTTCTGCGCAGGTTGCAGTAACTACCGATGGCTCAACTCCTGATAATTCAGCAATGCTCGATGTAAAGTCCACATCGAGAGGAATGTTGATACCACGCCTTACTCTAACTCAACGAAACGCAATCGCAAACCCTGCCGCCGGATTAATTCTCTTCCAGACAAACAACACGCCGGGATTTTACTTTAACGCCGGAACCAGCTTCAATCCGGTCTGGATGATGGTTGGCAATAGCAGCGGTTGGGGAATTACCGGCAACGGCGGAACCACTGCCGGTATCAATTTTCTTGGCACTACCGATAATGCGCCGGTTACTTTCAAAGTCAACAACCAGTTGGCCGGAAGAATAGAGGCATCAAATGTCGCCCTGGGCGTAAATGCCATGTATTCCAACACTGCCGGTTCATTTAATATTGCCTTCGGCAGCGGGGCATTATACAGCAATTCAGTTCGTAACAATCTGGTTGCCATTGGCGACTCTGCCCTGTACAGCAACACCTGGGGGGCGCTCAATACCGCAGTAGGGTCAAAGGCAATGTTTTCCAATACCGAAGGTTGGTATAATACGGCTACAGGATATCACGCGCTCATGTCGAACACCTGGGGCTCTGCCAACACTGCCTTTGGAGAGAGCGCCTTGTTGCTCAACACAACCGGGATCCATAACACCGCAACGGGCACAAGCGCTTTACGCGGCAACACGACCGGGAATGAAAATACCGGAGCCGGCGTACACGCGCTGTATTCCAACACCGTTGGGGCATTTAATACAGCCACCGGCTCTTATGCCCTTGCTGCCAACGATAATGGCTACTGGAATACAGCGTCGGGATTCAAAGCGATGGAATTAAGCGTGTCGGGCGACCGGAATACGGCAAATGGAGCGGAAGCGCTGCACAACAACTCTACAGGATATCAGAATACAGCCGTCGGATTTGACGCCATGTACAACAACACCGCAGGATACGCCAACACCGCTTATGGAACAGAAGCGTTGATGGGCAATCTGACGGGATATGGCAATTCAGCCCACGGTTGGGAAGCGCTTTTCAGCAACCTCACCGGCAACAGCAACACTGCCTGCGGATACAAAGCGCTATACACCAATTCTGCCGGAAGCAAAAACATCGCCATCGGCGCTTTTGCAGGTTATTACGAAACCGGCAGCAACAAACTCTATATTGACAACCTTTCGCGTGGGAGCGCTTCCAATGCCATGTCGTTGGGATTGATTTACGGTGAATTCAATTCCGACCCGGCTTTCCAGAAGCTGATCATCAACGCAAATGTTGGCATTGGCACGGTAAACCCGACATATAAATTGGCGGTGAACGGTTCCATACGCGCAAAGGAAATTGTTGTAAATACCGGCTGGTCCGACTTTGTATTCGACGAAGGCTATAACCTGATGTCATTACACAAACTTGAGAAATACATCCTCAACAATAAGCATCTCCCCGATATTCCAGACGCCGCCGAAGTTGACAAAAATGGAGTAAGCCTGGGCGAAATGGATTCAAAACTACTTCAGAAGATCGAGGAGTTATCGCTTTATGTGATTGAACTAAACAAGAAGGTAGAAAAGCTGCAAAGCGAAAACCAATCAATGAAAAAACAGATATACAAGGTTGCAAAATAGGATAATTCAACATGAAGATGAAAGCAAAATACATACATATCGCACGCTGCCTTGTTCTACTATGGCTTCTGATTCCGGGAGTTTCAAATGCTGCCTTTTTGAGCAATATCCCACAAACCGTAACGCTTCCTGATAATTCCGTCATTCATTGCTTTGCTACCGGAGATGAATTTTTTAACTGGCTTCATGATGCAAACGGCTTCACGCTTATCTTCGGCAGTGATGGTTTTTTATATTATGCCATGCAGGATGGCGCGATGGTAAAACCTTCAGCATTCCGCGTTAACAGCGTATCTCCGGAAACCAAAGGAATTCATCCCTGGACTTTGATTTCGCAGGAAGCCTATCAGCAGAAGAGAAATGGTTATGCCGATACAGCAGATTCGGGTCATTCCACAGACGCGCCTCATACCGGAACAATCAACAACCTGGTGGTTTACATCCGTTTCAGCGATCAGACTGAATTTACCGATCTCAGCTCTTTCTACGACAACATGTTCAATTCGGTTGCCACGAATGCCAATTCAATGCGAAAATATTTCGTTGAAGCCTCATATAGTCAGTTAACGATAAGTTCTACATTTTACCCAGCCGCCTTCGGGAACACGGTAGTTTCTTACCTCGACGGACATCTGCGGGATTACTACCGTCCATACAATGCCACTTCAAATCCTTCCGGGTATCAGAATGACGCCGAGCAACATGCCAGGGAGCACAACCTGTTGAAAGACGCTGTGAATTATATCAGCGCGGCAGTTCCGCCTGATTTGATCATTGATGCGGACAATGATGGCAAAGTGGATAACGTATGTTTCGTCATCAGAGGCGCCGAGGATACCTGGAACCAGATTTTGTGGCCTCATAAATGGGATCTCAACACTCTGGTCGTAAATATCCAGGGGAAAAGGGTTTGGGCTTACAATGTTCAGATGCAGCAACGATTGCAGAGCAACGGGACCGGCGATCTGGCGCACGAGATGTTTCATACCATTGGCGCGCCAGATCTTTATCATTATAACAACCCGTGGAAAGTCCTTCAGCCGGTAGGTCGCTGGGATCTCATGGAAAACAACTGGAATCCGCCCCAGCACATGTCGGCATACATGAAAGCGACCTACGGATTATGGATACCATCTATCCCGATTATCTATTCATCCGGGTACTATACGCTGAACCCACTGAATTCAAACTCAAATTCGCAGGTTTGTTGCCGGATCAATTCCCCCTATTCATTCAACGAGTTTTTCGTGGTTGAATACCGCAGAAAAACCAGTACTTTCGAAACCATGATCCCAGGCGAAGGGTTGATCGTTTACCGGATCAACACCAATTTTGTCGGAAATGCAGGGTACAACAATACCACGATATTCGATGAAGTATATGCTTACAGACCGGGAGGATCCACCATCGTGAATGGGTTTATTGACAGCGCTAATTACAGCCAGCTTGTAGGCAGGACAACTATTGACTGTTCGACAAATCCAACAGGTTACCTGACATTAGGGGGCGATGGCGGGTTAAATATCAGTGAAATTACCGAAGCGAACGGGCAGTTGACTTTTTTAGTTTTATTTAATGTACCGGCAAACATCGTATTAAACCAGCCCAATACCATTGGTTTGCATGCAGCCTCCATTGAAGTAGGACTTCAGGACGGTTTTAACACAACGCCGACAAACTCATTCCGGGCGATGATTGATGAGTGCCTGACCCCGGTCAGCGCGCCAACCCCAATATTGGCGGCAAACCTTTTTGAAGTGCAGGTACTCACAAAATCTGACCACTGGATTAGTTCTTACACTATCTCATCATCTGCCAACCCCGACATCAACTCGATAGTGAACAAACCGGATGACAAAGGAGGCTTTTTGACCGATGGAGAGTACAAATACATCATTTCAAAAGAAGGATCTGAAATTGGAAAAGGCGATCTGTTGATCAAACCAGGAAAATCAGGGATTGAAAATCAACAACTTTGGAAAAAGTAACAGATGAAAAAAGTCTTGTTTTGAATAGTTCAGAACCGTTTTATCAGGAAATCCCTGATGTTCATCCACCGGATTCCTTTCCGGGAGGTATCAGAACCCAAATCCAGAGAGAGTGCATACGCACACCGGTAATTACCTTGATGAGGGGTTTATTGATAAATGGACGGATATAGTCGAGATAGCGGGTTAGGGGAATCATTTTATCGGTTATAGTTGATAAAATGCAAAGATAATTGATGTTTATCAGTTGTACTTGATAAAAAATATATTGAGCCCACTCCGAAAAGGAAACAATTTGGACTAAAGTCCAGTAACTATCTGGTTATCAATT
>JBAXRP010000058.1:0-19480 GCA_037131145.1 Bacteroidota bacterium | reverse complement strand
TAGCATCCACTTCCACCGCAGCGAGTCGTTTCCATTCAGGATTTATGAGGCTTTCACCATTCCATTCAAAAGTAACGAGGTCGAAGGTCTCATTGTAAAAATCCAATTTACTTCCCATATCAGGAGTGTGCTCAATGAAAATAAACTGATCAGGTTGGCTGTCCTGACGTTTCATGATCTGTGTTGCCAGTTGAGCGCACCATTCCGTTACCGGAGTTCCGGGGTTCTGACGGTAAATTTCAGTTGCAATGGCAAGGGTTTTACCATCTTTCAGCTTAACTATTTTTAATCCGCATCTCGAGGGACTTTCCCACTGTCCGAGGTAGTCGAAATAGCTGTCCATGTAGTTGGTGAAAGAGGGCGAGGTGTCCATTAGGAGCTGGTAAGTTGGTAAGTTGGTAAGGTGGTAAGTTGGTAAGTTGGTAAGTTGGGTTAGGCGACTTTGGGGATTTTTTTTCCGAAGCTGAGTTCGGCGATGTCGCGGCGGCGGGGGGTGTACGTGCCATCGGCAATTTCGCGGGAAACAACTTTGTTGATCAGGTTGAACATTTTCATGCTCTGGGGTTCGTCTTTGTAAAAGGTATCCCAGGCATATTGATAAAGTTCTGAGAGTTTTTCAGCCGAAAAATGTTTCGGATGATAGACTACTTTACCAGCGTTGTAATGGTTCCAGTCGGTATCGAAAATCCTGCCTTGCTTTAAAAGGTCGCTGTAGGCTTTGGTATGGGGAAATGGCGCAAGTACAGTAAACTCGGCAAGATCGAGGTCAATTTCAAGCAGGAAATCAACAAGGCGTTTGATGTCATCCTCAGTTTGATTATCAAGTCCGAGTAAAATAGTTCCTTCAACTGCAATGCCATAATCGTGATATTGTTTGACGCGGTTGCGGATATAGTCGGAAGTGTCGAAAACTGCCTGGTAAACGTACCATGCGCCAGCCTGCGCGGCGAGATCAAGAACTTCATTCTTGTCTTCGATTGTATGGCTAACCCATTTTTTCTTCAATGGGATCATCGCTTTAAAAAGTTCCTTTTCCCACTGGGTATCGAGCGCCAATGAATTGTCAACAATGAAAAGCCGGTTGTTATCCATCTGCGAAAGTTCTTCAACCACACGATCAATGGGACGAGGGCGGAACCCGCGACCACCGAGGTAACGAACTGCGCATGGATAGCAATCGTAAATGCATCCCCTCGAAGCATGGAACAGGTCAACCATCCTGAATCCTTTGTGATAGTAAAGGTCTTTTTTCAGAATGTCGCGACGCGCCGGACCAACCAGGTTCATTTCGGGCGGTTTGTTCATGAAGTTGTAGATCTTTTTAAGATCATTTTTCATGAAGTCCTGAAAAACCTGGTCAAGGCGTCCTTCCACTTCGCCGAGAAATACCGAATCGGCATGAGGCATGGTTTCTTCGGCGTGAAGCATTGTTGAAATACCGCCAAAGATCACTTTCTTCCCAAGTTTACGGTATTGGTCGGCAATTTCCCAGCCTCGTTTAACCTGGGTTGTCAACATCATCGAAATCCCCACAAAATCAGGACTTCCATCAATGACAAGTTCTTCAACATTTTCATCGGTAAAATAAATCTCAATATTTTCAGGAACCGCAGCCGCCATTACCACCGGTCCATGAGGCGGGAGGCTAAAGATGGTTTGTCCTTCAAGTTTTTCCCATCTGGGATATATCAGTTTGAATATCATTGTTCAATTTTTAAAAAGAATTATCGCCACATAGCCTTTTCTTCATTATCTGCGGGAACCTATTTTCGCGCTACATTCAGTCAGCTTTTTGATGATTGTCAGCTTTTCATTCCAGCGGGGTACTTCGAGTTCAAGCGCCAGAAGATATGATTTCCTGGCTTTTTCCCACTTTTTCCTCACCATGTAATAGTCGCCGGTTAATGAATACGCCTCGTAAAAATTGGGATTCGTCGCTATCAATTCATCAATAAAAGAACTTTTAATAGTGTCGGTTCGCCCCGTTTTGATTGATTCTTTAAGTAATTCCCTTAATTCTTTGAACCGGACAAAATGTTTATAGTCATCGGATTCAAGGAATGGATCGGAGGGAATCATTAGCTTTTTTACCGACAACCCTGAATCCTGCCGAAGCGCTGCAAAATTATGAAAAATTTTACCAAGGTCGTAACATGTATAGGAACCGAGTTGCCAGGGCGCGGTTGAAACCCAAACCAATAGTTTTTCCGGCATAAAAATTATGGAATGATGGGATATAAGTTGGTTCATGGCTTTCTCGTTTCCCATGCCAATATTCTTGTCGTTTAAACCGCGCTGATCGCGAAGGATGTTCGCTACTTCTTTATAATCCATTGGAATCGAATTAGTAATGTCCTGGATCAGCCGTTTGTGGCGATAAACGGAGGCATTTTCATTCTTGTTCCGGATATTCAGCGGATCGTTTACAAAAACCGGCGATTGAAAATGGTTGGCGCAGGCGATGTAATCGGCGGAAGATTTTACAAGAGCGATTTTAAAAGGCGATTTCTCAATGATGGCTGCCTGACGATCCTGCGCCGACCCGATAAGGATTGATTCCGATACAAAAGTTTGCCTTTTTTTTGCGATTGACCAGGCTTCGCCGATGTTTTGCGCATATTGAAGAATCTCGCGAGCCACGATCGAAATAGGAGTTCTTGCCGAACCCGGAATGTCGGATTTCGCGGCATTGATAGTAACGGTGAGCCCTTTTTCATTCATCCCCGATACCGCGCCGATCATTCCTCCCCATGTAACCATCATAAATGGATAGCCCTGGTCGGGTTTTTCAAAACAGACAATTTTGTTTTCAGCGAATTTATCGCCGACGTAAAAATCAAAATTTCGTCCAATGATAAGAGAACTGTCTTTTGATTTTGAATCCCAAACGCCAAAGCTGGTGCAGCCAACCAGAGCAAAATCCTGTAGGGCGTGACCGATGTCATGCGCCGAATGATAATTGAGCATCCGCTGATAGTTTGAGCCGATAAATGAAAATCTGGGTGAAGCGGAAAGCGAAATACCGAAAATTTCTTCCTTGTATTCATCGGTTAAGTATTCATCGAGATCGCGGTTGAACCAGCCGATAAAGTACTTCAGAAAACGCAGGTAAAAGTCGGATGGAATCATTTTTCTGATCTGATCAATAAATGCCTGTTCCTGGATTTCAATCAACTGTTTTGAGAGTTTCCCGGCGATAACCCCGCGCTGATATGGCCCTCCTTCAACATACATTTCCCACAAACCATCGGGATTCTTTTTAAGCCGGTTAATGCCAATACGGTAATAATCGCGACCAGGATTTTCGACAGCAAGGAGATTTACTGATGTTTCCGCAGGTTTTGGTTCCTGAATCCGGGTTAAAAAATAAAAGGCGACAGAAAGTAACACGATTACCAGTATGATGGATACTAAAACAATGCCTGATCTTCTGATCCACCTGTATTTCAGCTTAGACATCTTTGATTTTTTTTAACAGGTATTCATACCCCAGAATTTCGCCGCATGTCATCACAGCGCCAACCGTTACACCCAAAACGCCGTGAAGATTAATATTCTGCCCGGTAAAATAGAAGTTTGGGATTTTTGTTTTCGGCGTTACCAATGTCGCCTCAGGTTCAGCGTAGCTTTTCTGAATCCCGTAAAGCGATCCATCAGGCGTACCTGTGTAATCGCGGTATGTTAGCGGCGTTGAAATTTCTATAAATGCTATTGAAGAACGTAATGACGGAAATTTTTGTGAGACCAGGTTCAGCAGCTTTTCAGCCCTCATATTTTTAAAATCAAGATATTCCCGACCTCTTTTTCCCACGCTGGTTTGTTCCCATTTTTTTACTTCATTAAAATCCATGTAGGTAAGAATGGTAAGTGTTTCCGCAAACTTTTGTTCCATTCTATGGCAGGCAGTGGAAAGTAGATACATCGAGGGCAAAAGCGCCTCATTGTTTGATTCGGAAATCCACGGGTTATTGGTTGAATGAAAGTAGTAATTGTGGTTAAGGTATGGGAAAGTTCCAGGTTTGAGCGATATAAAAAGAATAAACGGCGCAACTGTGTTTTTCAAACCTGTGATTCTCTTTCGGAAAGCGGGTCGCCATGAATTTTCCGGCATCATGCTGATGGTTGTGGCAGGATGGATGTTTGAAATGACTATCCGGGAATAGAATATTTCATTATTGCCCGCAATGATTCTGAATTCATTGTTTAACGGCTCAATTGCGGAAACTTTCCTGGAAGTAACAATTGAACCGCCCATCGAGATGATTTCGTTTGCAAGTATTGCGACAATCTGCTCGCTGCCGCCAACAATCCTGTAAGCGCCTGAGATGAATGAGTGGGCGATAAGCGCTGCCATGTTCAACGGCGAAAGGTTGCTACCGCCATAGAGAAAATTATTGCCTGCAAGCGCCGAGGAGAGCGAAGTTCCCGAATCCGGATGACTTTTTCCGGCGGCGACATCCTGAAAAAATGCGCTGGCGCTGATGTTTGAAAAGGGATGACCCTGGCGAGCTGTTGGCAATTCAAGATTGTAAAGCGCGAACGACGAGGCAACCTGCTGAAGCTGCTCAATGTACCCGGTTATTTCTTTTGCGGCATCGGGGAAGAAGGGGAGAAGGCGCTCCCTGAAATTTGAAAATCCCTGCGCAAGCGGAAACTCCGTATCTCCGAATCCGATGATGTCGAATCCGTTAACATCAAGTTGTTTGAATTTCAACTTGCTCATCAGTCCGAAGTAATTCCAGTAGCGGTTCAGAGTCTGACCGGCGCCAAGCGCTCCGATATAATGAACGCCGGTTTCAAACTTGTTTCCATGTTTCGTAAACGTAAGCAAATTTCCGCCAGGATGAGGTTGTTTTTCGATTATGCATACATTCAATCCCTCCTTGCTAAGAATATAGCCGCAAAGCAAACCGCCAAGACCGGAGCCAACAATGATCGCATCATATTTCGCCGCTATCTCTTTAGTTTTCTGCACGCGCTTATCCTCTGATGATAAAAAGATTATTCGAAGTGATTTTTTTATTGTCCACAATCTCCATTGTTAGTCCGAATTCAGTGGCAATGGCGTTGATTTTTGTCGCCGAAGTAAAGTAGAGAATTCGCCCGCTCGCAGGGGTTTTATTAAAACCGGTATTGGTCGAAAATAATTCGGTGAGAGCCGATTTTTTGTGCCGTTCCGACAGTTCAGAATTAGCCTCGCGGATGAGTACAACTCCATTCTTTCTCAGGTTCGACAAACATTTCCTGAGAAGTTCATCCTGCTTTTCAGGGTTCAGGTAATGCAGCACATCGCTGAGTATGAATCCGTCATTGGGAGTAATTAAAAATTCGGAGACGTCGGCGCAAAAGAAGTTAATCCGTTCATTTTTCGAGAAGCAGTTTTCGGCGACAATGATTTTCCGTTCATCATAATCCACGCCCGCGATTTGTCGCTTATCACTGGTAAACATTAGCATGTACGAAATAAAACCGTATCCGCAGCCAAGGTCGAGAATAGCTCCCTCACGGGGCATTAACTGGTGATAAAGTTCATAATTGTTTTCGAGTTTCAGCTTTATCCGCATGTACCATTCGAGCACAGGACCCTTTAAAACATAGTTCAGCGCAAGTTTTCGGTGGTAATAATGGGTGTTTCCCTCCTCCGATTTTATTAGTTCGTACTGCCTTATGTAAAATTGACGGAAACTTCTGGCTCTCTCCTGGTAAGTTGTCCCAAAGGTATTATCTGTGGATGACACGCGGCTGAGTATCTTCATTCTGAAACTGTTGGGTTTACCCCAGAAAGCGTCTTTGCCCAGAAAATCGCCTGATCCGAAAACCACCACCGGTAATATGTCAACCTGAAGCTTCTCAGCAAGGTAAAACGCGCCGCGGTGAAACCGTTGAATCCGATGATCAACTGAACGATGTCCTTCGGGAAAGATCAGTACAGAAAAGCCTTCGGTTACTTTCTCTTTCAATAATCCGACGAGGTTATCGAGTCCGAGGTCAACATTATAAAAGTTTGCAAGCCGGGCAATGGGACCAAAAATGGGAGAGCTGTAAACCCAGGAAGTCGTAAGAATGATAATTTTCGGGTACAGCCTGAGAAATGCTGGCGTTTCGATCAAACTCTGATGGTTGCTGATTATTATTGCCGGTTTGCGAAAATCTTCGCCGGTCGGGTTGATGAGTTTTTGATCGTTGACAAAGGCAACTTCGATGTATGCTTTGGAAAACCAGCAAAACAGACGATGAAAGAGCATCTCCTTTTTTTTACGCCTCACAGGAAGCAGGAGATTGATCAGCGTTCCAAGAATCATCAGCGCGATAGCGATAGCTGCGATGTTTCCCCAGGTAAAAAATGTTCTGACCATATTGTTGAAAGTAACCGGAAAGGTGTTTCTTTGGGTGCGCGAAAGAATAACCCCATTGAAAATCAGCGGCTGAAAAACAAAAGAGATTACGACAACCGAAACCACTCCGACAACGGAAACCAGCGCGATGGAACTCAACGCCGGATGACGGGCGGCGAATAGCGCGCCAACTCCGAAAAGCGTTGTGAGCGAAGATAAAATTACCGCAACTTTATAACTTTTCATGTCATCCTTCCCGGTTATCAGCCGCTGCTGCATTCCGCGCATTATCAGAATACTGTAATCCACTCCGAGCCCGAAAATAAAAGAGGAGACGATGATGTTGAAAATATTGAACCTGATTCCGGTCAGCCCCATAAATCCGAGCGTAATCAGCCAACTGAAAAACATAGGCAAGGCGGTAATCAAACCAAGTCCAAGCCTGCCGAGTGAGAAAATCAGTAACAGCGTAACAAAAATCATTGACAACGAAACGAGCAGGTTAAAATCATGTCTTACATTTTCAATAAAACGGTTCGTGAGGGTTTGTTTATCGAAAAGGATATACCGGGAATTTGCGGGAAAGGCTTGATAAACCTTATCTTTATTTGCCTCGCTGACTTGCAGGATGGTTGGAGCAAGCGCCAGGTCGGGCGTAGTTGTGAGCCAGTCTGAAAGAAGTGATTTTGTGCTGACAGTGATTTCCAGCGCCGGTAGCGGTTCAAAGGATTTATCCAGAAGATTATAAAAACCATCGAAGGCTTTTTCGCGGAAACCCACTGTTTTCCCTACGTCCCGAAGCAGGGCTCTTAATCTGACTCGTTTTTCGTCGCTCCAGAATCTGTTCCACCGGACAATTTTCAGCCTCTGGAGGGAGTCGGAACTTAGCAGAAAACCGGCGTCGGTTTTTCTGTTAACTACGCTGGTATTGATCAGACGCTGAATTGTATCAGACAGTTTTTCCTTGTTTCTAAGAGCTTCCTCAATGTTTTTACCAATTGAAACGAGGTAGAGATTTTTGAGTTTATAATTACTGATCTTATCAAGGTCGCTTTCAGCTTTGGCAAGTTCAGGCGTGACAAAGCTGAGAGAATACATATTCGTTTCAAACTCTGTTTTTCCTGCAAAGAATATGCTTATAAAACCAATTATGAGAATGGTCGCGATCAACCACTTTTTTTCTTCAAACCGTATTCCGGCAAACCGGTCAATGAAATTTGGTTTTCTCTGACTTTGATTTTTAAATAACTTTTCGCCAAACAGGTGCGGGAGAAAAAACAGAGTAAAAAATGCGGCGCCCGCCACGCTGATTGCAGAAAACCAGCCCAGATCCTGTAAAACTTCGGAATCCAGAAAAGTGAGACAAAGAAATGCGCCCATGGTTGTCAGACTACAAATCAGGATTGAAAGAGACATCTCCCTTATGGCTTGTTCAATGTTGCCTTTGTTGCGATAATGGTTTACGAGGTACAATGAATAGTCAATGATAAGTCCGAGAATTACCGAACCGATTCCCAATGAAATGGCTGAAATTTTTCCTTTGAACAGAAACAGCATGGCGAGCGCCAGGGCTGCGCCAAAAATGGCGGGTAATATACCAAGCAGGGGAACCCTGATACTTCTGAAATACCAACCAACCAAGGTGAAAATCAAAATCAGGGAGATCAGAAGCGTAAAGGCAATATCTTTTTTAATCTGGCGCGCATTGGCAACGGCAACCGCAGATCCGCCAAAGTAACTGACTTTAAAAGCGGGTTTGTCGCGCTGCGCGAGGTTCTGAATAATATTGTCAAGTCCTGTTATTAACTGATCGTTCCGCGAAGTTTCGCTTGAAGGATGCGATGGCACGATAAAAATAAGCAGATGACGAAAATCAGATGAAAACACGCAGCCATTGTAAAGTTCAAAATTTCCTCCTGCCTGAAGTGATTTTAACTTTGATAAACCGAGGTTTGATATTCCCAGAGGATCGGCTTGAATACGCTTTTTTAAAACCATGCCGGCAGGAGAAAGGAGTATTCTGTAGTTTTTTTCAAGCGCGCTTTTCACGAAACCGGGCTGAATCATGCTGTCAATCCGATGGTAGTCCGCCTCTTCAAGAAATAATGGCAGATTCGTAATAACCATCTCCATCATGGCAAGAATAACTGAGTCGGACGCTCTGAATGTAATACTGCGGATCAGCCCTGAATCAATGTGAGAATTGAGAGAATCAACCAACGTTTGACCGAACTTTTCAAGCGCTTCCGGATTTGCAGGTTTTAATGTATCCTCCAGTGAAACGTCAATGATAATTTTGTCGGTAATGGTGAGGTTTTTAACAACAAAACCTGTCAAATCCTCCCTGGAATTCCCTTTGATGGTTTTGGAAATATCTTCTTCAAATCTAATCCCTGAAGCTAATAAAAGCAAGCAGGCGAATAGTCCGCCAAATAAAAGAACGAACAGAATTTTCCGGGCGCTGAAATATCTGTAAATACCAACGAGAAGATCAGACATGCGATTTTCTGAACTTTTGGAAAAGAAAAAAAGAGAGCGCTCCAAAAACCAGAGCGAGCGATATTCCTAGCGCTAAACTTCCGATAATATACTGGAAAAGGTTTTCCTTAATCCATTGAAAGTTAATCCCTGAATTATAGCGGAAGCTATCAACGTTTACGCCGAGTATCCAGCCGCCGGCGAGGTAACTGAGAAAGAGTATCAGAGGAAGTATCGGAGGCAAACTGATATTGGATGCTGTAACGGCGACAAATTTATTTAACTTCAGCAGATGAGCCAGTCCGATTGTTGTCACAATCTGCCACCCCCAGAGTGGAGCAACTCCGATAAAAAGACCAAGCGCTACCGAGGAAGCGAGTCTTGCATTGGAATCCTCACTGTTGACAATATATTCGCGAATAAATTCCCGTAGTGATTTCTTTCCCATACTTCTGAAGAACGCAACCGGACGAACCCACAAAAGAGCCATAAAAACCAGCAGACTATTGGTAATACTGACTCTTGTAAAATCCCTGAATTTCCTGAAATGTGAAACCCTGATTTCCTTTGGCGCGTAATAAACCTTCACAGGCAGAGAGAGAATCTTAACATTCCGCCATGCCAAACGTACCAGAACTTCAACCTCAAATTCATATTTCTTTGTGAAAAACCTTTTGATCTCCTTGATTTTATTAAGAGGATAAAGGCGGAAACCCGTTTGAACATCGGCTATCCTGATTCCGGTTTCAACCTTAAACCAGAAAATCGAAAAATTGTGACCGAAACTACTTGTACCGGGAACTCCATCCTGCATCATATTTCTTGCCCCCAGAATTATGGAATCAGGTTCTTTGGCAATAAGGTCGAGAAACAGCGGAAGGTCGTCGGGAAAATGCTGTCCGTCGCTGTCAATGGTAACGGCATACCTGAAACCTTGTTTTATGGCAAGTTTGAAACCTTCACGCAGAGCCCAGCCTTTTCCGGTGTTTACGGGAATGTTAATGATTTGTAGTTTCGGAAACCGGGTGAGAATGAAGGCAGTATTATCGGTGGATCCATCGTTTACCACGATAACATCGCTGGTGTGTTCCAAAACTCCGTTTATTACATCAGCCAGTGTATTTTCATTATTATAGGTTGGGATGATGACGCAATAACCATCATTCTTCTCGTCTTGTTTCATTAAACAAAAGTATCAAAAATCCGCTAATTGTAAGTGGGAAGATTCTACTGATCAACACGTCGCAGTTGGCGGAGAACAATTTCATTAAATATGTCTGGAGAAGGCAAAGTGGCTCATCTAAAAAAAGCGGTTTAGATCTTCTTAAAATCAAAAAACATTCTAATAATACAATTTAGCAAATGACTAAATTTGACAAAATTCTACAACAATGAAAAAAACGAAAATATATGACTGCGATATAGACGAAATAGTACAAATAGTTGAAGAACCGAATTTATTTGAAGATTCGGACAACCTGGCAGAAAATATTGAACTTTGTTACAGTTTCCGTTCGCCTCTTCGTTATCCGGGTGGCAAAACAAGAGGAGTAGAATTCATTACTCGTTTTTTTCCTAAAAACCTTGACAAACTTTTATCACCATTTTTTGGTGGAGGTTCAATTGAACTTTCAGTCGCATCAAAAGGAACCAAAGTTTACGGTTACGACATTTTCTCCCCTCTTGTAGAATTCTGGCAATGTCTGATAACACAGCAAACCGAACTTGCCGATGAAGTAGAAAAATATTTTCCTCTACCAAAAGATAAATTTTACGAACTTCAAAACTGTCAGACAAACTTCAAAACAAAAATCGAAAGAGCGGCAGTTTACTATGTTCTCAACAGATCATCTTTTTCAGGCGCAACACTATCAGGTGGAATGTCGCCAAACCATCCAAGATTTACTGAAACATCAATTGAAAGGTTAAGAGATTTCTACAATCCAAATATAATAGTTCAAGAGGCAGATTTTAGAAAAACATTGGTCGCTCACCCTTATACATTTGCCTACCTTGACCCACCTTATTTGATTAAAAGTTCTCTTTACGGAAAAAAGGGCGATGCACATAAAGATTTTGATCATGAAAGGTTAGCGGAAATATTAAAAGACAGAGAACATTGGCTTTTATCATATAACGATTGTGATGAAATTCGTGAATTGTATTCAGGGTTTCACATTATAACGCCAAATTGGAAATACGGTATGAGCAGTGACAAAACCTTTAAAGAGAATTTGGAGGCATATTTAAAAACTAATGCAACTTAGAATTAATGAAAGAAAATTCAAACCTAAATATTTGTGAGGAAAGCATTTTAAAAATGTTAAGGAAATCTCAAACAAAAGTAATTTTTCCGATTATCGCGTATGCTTTAATTAGTGAATATAATAATTCAGGAAAATACTTTTTTACGGATAGAGAAATAAGAAAATTATATAATGATTCTGTCAGAGCTATAAAAATTTTTCTCAAACACAATCTTCATATCGGCGGTAAATATTACGATGCTTATCCTGTTAGAAATCTTCCTAAATATGGGGTACTAAAAGTTAATGAAAATGGTTTTGAATTGCAAAAAGAATTTATTGAAAATTCAAAACATCTGGAGAAGTGGATACCTGAACAAATTAAACTGTTCATTGATAATAAAATTGGTATCATTCCGCTATTGGTGGAACCTGATTATAGATTAAAGTTAGCATCAGATACTTCTGCTTTCACTCAATTTTTATCAAAAAATATATCTCTTAATCCATCTAATTTTGAAGTTTTCAGTTTTTCAATAATTAAAGTTCATCTTGAAAAATTTGCTTGTAAAATATATCGAGATACCCGGACTTCAGCACATGACCAAGGAGTGGATATTTCTACTAATTTTGGTGTTGTTTATCAAATAAAAAAATTGAAACTATTCAATAAGAAAGCAGCAGATGAAGTATATTCAGAAATAAAATTGAATTTTGATGATGAGAGAATGAATGATGGAAAAGTAATCATTATCATTGATGATATTTCCAAAGATATTAGGAATTATCTAATAAATATGAAAGTTCAATCAATCAGTATGGAAGAAATTATTCGGCTATCAAATCAATTTGAAGATATTGAAGATAGAATGAAAGTGCTGAGAAATATTTATGATGAATTTAGAAGGGAATATGAAAGTCAAGTAAATTAACACATATATGGCTGGGAGTATTGAATTTAATGGAAATTCTTATCCAATACAAAATATTTCCGTAAAAGGTTGGGGGAGAAATTTAACTATTGCTACATATGAATTGCAGAAATGTTTATTTCATGATTCATCATCATCAAACTATGTTAGCAGGGAAGCTGAACTTATAGATGAACTTATATTCTACTATGTAAGTCCAAACGAGATATTCTTACTTCCAACAAAGCTATCTAAAATTATCCTGGAAAATTTATAGTCCGAAGAACAAGATTCTATTCAAAAGCCATGAATGTGCGTAATCCATTTTGAGCTATTTCGCCTTTTCAGGGCTAATTTCATTTTAGGATAATAAATCTAACGACCAAGGAAAACTGAGATTTATTTTCTCATTCTTCACAGTACACTCAACAAATCCGCAGACAAAGTCAAACCAAAATTGAAAGGAACCCAACTTATTACTTGACAATCCCTTTCGCCCAGCGGCAAATCATGTCAATCTGAGCCGGTGTTGGCACATTATCCGGGTTATTGGCGCGCCATTTTTTGGGAGGCATCGAACTTTTTGTAAGCTCTTTACAGATGGCGTTAGCCTTTTTAATCTGTTTGTCGGCGTCATACTCGCTCCATTTCGAAAAATTCACCTTCATTTTCGCAATTGACGAACCGTCGTCAGCGTGACAATCCATACAGGTTTTTTGAACAAATTTCATTATGCTGTCAGGAAGTTCGGTACCAGGCGCTACCGGCGAGCTTTTTATCGCTCCGGTTGCAGTTTGTGGATTAAAAATAAAGAGAGCAGCAAAAAGAAATGATGCTGAAAGCAGTGAAATAACGATGATTTTTTTCATGATTGATTTTTTTGTTTTTACAAATGTAGTCATAAATGGCGGGTCATAAGTATTCAAAAGTACCTTTTCCGACGCTGGAATATTCTATCTTTGATTCACTGGCTTTTTCTATTTCACCTTCCCCTGAAACCCCACCTTATAATCCTCGAACTGAGTTTTAAGGTAGGCATTTGAACCAAACCAATTTAGTATTTTCTCAAATTCACGGGGCTGCTGATAACCTGCAATAACGGTAAGTTCCTGACCCTTCTCATTCAGAAAGACAAAAGAGGGATAAGATAGCTTTCCGCGCAGAAGCTCTACCGCCAGTTTGTGCGTACTCCGGCTGCCGGTAGGGTTTGGGTTTACGAAGGTTTGTCCGTCAAGTACGATAGTATCTTTGCGTTCTGCATTAAACTTTACGCAATAGAAATTATCGCTCATATATTCGGCGATTACCGGGTTTGCAAAGGTTTCGGAATCCATCTTCTTGCACCAGCCGCACCAGTCTGTGAACATGTCAATGAAGATTTTCTTTGGTTTCTTTTTGATCAGGTTATAGGCGTCTTCAAAAGAATACCATTTTATTTTGGACTCTTTAACGGCAGGTTTTGCCGGTTCCTGTGCAAACAGCGAAAGTGAATCGCATAAAATGAGCGAAATAATAACTAAAAGGAAAATGTTTTGCTTTTTCATAGACAAAAGTTATAGTTCAAAGTTCATTTTTCATTATTCATTCTTCAAAGTTAAATTCTCCCTCGTCCCTCGTCCTTCGTCCCTCGTCCCTCGTCCTTCGTCCCTCGTCCTACCCATGCCTCTCCATCTCCCTCTGCATATCCTTTTGCTTCAGCGTTTCCCGCTTGTCGTAGGCATGTTTTCCGCGTGCCAGGGCGATGTTCAACTTGGCAAGACCGTTTTCGTTGATAAAGAGTAACGTCGGAATTATCGTAAAACCCCGTTCCTTAACTTTTATTGCCAATTTCTTTAATTCTCTTTTGGACAATAGCAATTTCCGGTCGCGTTTGGGTTCGTGGTTGTAATGAGTTCCAAAAGTATATTCGGCGATGTGCATATTTCTGACAAAAAGTTCAGTTCCGGTGAAAGTGCAGTAAGCGTCGGCGAGGTTGGCTTTGCCGTCGCGGATTGACTTGATTTCAGTGCCGGTAAGTTGAATGCCTGCCATGAGCTCCTGCACGAGAAAATACTCATGGCTGGCGCGTTTGTTCCTTATGCTTACCTTCTTTTCCACTGTTATTTCTTTTCGGGCATCAACACCACGCGAACATAATGATCGGGGTTGAAATACTTTTCAGCCGTGTTTTTCAGATCGGAAACTGTGACTGCATTAACACGGTCTTTGAAATTCAGTACCGACTCGGGATTATCTTTGTTGAAATAGAGCGATTCAATTTTCCGAAGCCAGAATTCATTCTTTTCCATATCAGTTTCCCTGCTGCGAATCATTGCTTCCTGCGCTTTTTTCAAATCAACTTCGGTTGGACCTTTTTTCCGAATTTTTTTGATCTCTCCGAAAACGGCTTTGGTTAATTTCTCTGTCATTTTTGGCGAGCAGCCGAACATTAATATCATCTGGAAGGTAGGTTTTGGATATTGATCAAGGTTTACCATTACCTGCGGAGAGTACACCCCACTCATCTTTTCCCTGATCACTTCAATCAGTTTTATGCTGATGATCTCTTTGATCATGTTCAGGTTTAGTGCATTTTTCTCGTTCCATTCGATATTTTCCGACATCACAATGCCAACCATACTCTGAGGGTCGGTCCCTTTATTAAATGTCAGGTTGGTGATTCCTTCGGCGAATTTTGGAGAAGTATCTTTCCATGTTTCATTACGATTGAGCGAAGGCAGATTGCCAAAGTATTTCTCAACGAGCGGCGTAATGGAATCCACTGAAAAATTACCAACCAGAAAAAACCTGAAATCGCTCGCGTCGGCAAACCGGTCTTTATAAATATTGTACAATTTATCGAGGTTAACTTCGGCAAGCTGCGAAGGCGTCGGGAAGATAATATTGCGCTTGTATCCGGGATAAACAACCTTGAACAATGTATCGTAGAAAGTCATTATCGGACTGCTTTTCATGAACTTCATCTGATTTTCCATCTGCGACATAAAAGTCTTGAAAGCCGAAGTGTCTTTGCGAGGCTGATCAAAATAGAGATAGATCAGTTGCATCAGCGTTTCGAAATCTTTTGGGGTGGTATTACCGCTAAATCCCTCTTTCACATCATCAATTGAAGGATTAATGGCAATAGTTTTCCCTTTTAGCTTTTTTTGAAGTTCGATATTGTCGAAGGCGCCGATACCGCTCATGTCAATTACCTGCGAAGCGTAGTTTGCCGACATAAAATCAGCGTCGGGCACAAGTGAGTTTCCGCCAGGACTGTAAGCTGAAATTAGGATTTCATCGTTTTTAAAGTTAGTCGGTTTCAGAACGACTGTTACGCCGTTTGACAGTTTTAGTTCTGTAAATCCGAGTTCTTTGTTTTCTTTGCGCCCAACTATTTTTCCCGGATTAAGTTCCTTCTGAACAAGAGGCTCGTCTCTGACATTATCAACGTATGCTTTCAGTTCAGTTGTTTTCGAATTTTGAATAATTTTCAGTACTTCAGCTTCAGTTGGTACTTTTACGCCTTCCTTTTCAGGCGCCATGATTACAAGTCCGAGATTATTGTCGGTTACCCATTTTTTTGCAAGTGCATTGATATCTTCGAGAGTGATGCCCGGAAGAATATTTTTAAGGTATTTGAATTGCTTCTGAGCGCCCGGAATGGCGTCTTGTGAAAGGAAATTACTGACATACCGGCTACAAAAATTCTTCGATTCGGTTTTATCAAATTCTTTTGAAGCCTTTTCGTATCGGCTCAGGATATCCTCTTTCTGGCGTTCAAGTTCTGTACCGGTGAACCCAAAACGCTTCACCCGTTCATTTTCGGCGAGCAGCGATTCGAGGCTTTTGTCTATCTGGTTTTCCTTGGGCATCGCGTTAATCATGAAGGCGTCTTTGCTTCTTGAAAGAAACCGTCCGTAATTGCCACCGGCATAAATGTACGGGGATTCCGGTTTCTGCGTGATTTCATTAAACCGGTTGTTTAACATTCCTGAATAAAGTTCAGCCATAATTTCTTCCCGGAAATCGCCCAGAGTTTTGTCAGGACTAAGCGGATGTTTGTAAAAAACAATCACGAAATTGTCGGTAGCTTCTTTATCTGAAGTGATAGCAATCAGCGGCTCAGTGTTGTCAGGAATATCGAACATAGCGCGTTCTCTTGGATTTTCAGGATTTTTAAAACCGCTGAAATGGGCTTTGATTTGCGCTTCAGCCAAAGCCGGATCAAGATCGCCAACCACCACCACAGCTTGCAGATTTGGGCGATACCAGTCGCGGTAAAAATCGCGGAGAGTTTCATGTTTGAAATTCTCAATCACCTCAACTTTCCCAATCGGCAACCGGTTGGAATATTTTGAACCTTTAAAAATGACTGGGAAAAATTTCTTCATCATCCTGTCCTGGGCGCCTAAACCAAGTCGCCACTCCTCAACAATTATCCCTCTCTCTTTATCAATCTCTTTCCCGTCGAGCAGCGCGTAATGCGACCAATCTTCGAGAACGCGGTAGCCCTTTTCCACCAGCGCGGTATCGTCGGTGGGAAGTTGAAGCATGTAAACGGTTTCATCAAAACCTGTGTAGGCATTTATATCGGCGCCAAATTTCACGCCTGTTTTCTGAAGAAAATCAATCAACTCATTCTTGGGAAATGTACGGGTTCCATTGAAATTCATGTGTTCCATGAAGTGAGCCAGCCCCTGCTGATCATCATTTTCAAGAATTGAACCTGCATTCACTATCAGTCGCATCTCAATGCGTTTTTCAGGTTTTTTGTTCTGCCTTATGTAGTAAACCAGCCCGTTATCGAGTTTTCCGATTTTAACATTAGGATCAATTGCCAGAGGTGTAGTGAGATCAACCGTTTGCTGCTGGCTGAAAACGGTTATGGCAATGAGGATTAAACCGATCATTGTCAGTGATTTAAAGATTTTAATTTTCATAAAATGAGTTTTAAAAATCATTTGTGGGTAATTCAATGCAAGTTTACCAATTTTCCGGCAAACATTAACATCATATCTTAACAGAAATCCCAAAGAGAAAATTGACAAGCGCCTGCGGAAAGTAACCATTTGCCTCAAAATAGTTACTATCCTGAATGTACGGATAAACCCATCCGTTAGTTTCGTACTTAACGCTAAACAGGTTGTTGACGGCAAGATTAAAGCCAATCTCTTCAACCAGCTTTGTCTTCACCGAATACATCGCGCTAAACCCATTCACGAAATAACCTTTAAGCGACCTGTCGTTATTGGAACTATTATCAATAAATTGTTTTCCGACGTACTTTGAATTAAAACCGAAAGATAGCTGCGGGAGAGGTTTAAAGGCGATCACGCTACCTGCAATTATCCCCGGTGAAAATGAGAGGTCGGTTTTTCCGAGCGAGATGCTTTGCTGTCCTAAATAATTCCAGGCATTATCATACAAATCAATGTATTGAATAAAATCAGAGATTTTATTCCGGCTGAATGTTGCGGTGACATTCCAAAGAAGTTTTTTTTGAAATAATTCAAGCGCGGCTGAAAACTCCACACCTTCGCGGAAACTGCGAGGCACATTCACCATCACCGCCTCGCCCACGTTGTTGATTTCACCGGTAAGAACAAGCTGATTGCGGTAATCCATGATATAGAGGTTAACTCCGAGAGTCATCATTGGTAATCGAAGAGAATATCCAAGTTCGTAGTCGTAAAGCGTTTCATTTGTCGGTTCTTTTCCAGGATCGGAATCCTTGTAGTTGTTCCTCGATGGTTCCCTGTTGGCAACTCCAAAGGAGAAATATAGGTCGGCGCTTTTGTTGATGGACAAAAAGAGACCGGCTTTCGGGTTGAAGAAATTAAACAGATGCCGCTGATCCAAAGTGCGCAGGTTGTCTAAAGTCCCTTCCATCTTATAGCTCACACGCCTGTATTGGATGTCGGCAAAGATGTTCAGTTTTTTAAAAAGCCGGTAATTTAGCTTTGCGTAGAGGTTGAAATCTTTCTTCAGCCCTGTGTTGTAATACCAGTTGCGGTTGTTGTCGCCGTTTGATGCAAATTCAGCCCAGATCACTTTCCCGGAATGTCTGCCATAGTAACTGTTCCACGCGCCGCCAATGCTCAATTTTAATTTATCCGGGATGGTAAAATTGCTTGAAAAAGTGATTCCGTAAAAATCGTTGTCCATTATCTTACGGTTAACCAGGTCGGTGGAAGTGATGGTATCGTTTCCGATATTCACGTTCTCGAGACCGTAATCAGAAAAAGATTCATTCTGCTCATAGTTTTCATAATAACCTTTCCCTTTAGTGTAATGTGCGGCGCCGTTGATATTCCAGTTTTTCGTTAATGCCTGCGAGACGATCAACTGGTAATTGTCCTGCTGATAATTATCAACCTGATCTTTGTAATAGGCAATATTGCCATTTCGGTCAATATATTCGCCTGATGGATTATAGGTGCGGTTCATTGCAAGAGAATCTTTTGGAACTCCGTTCCAAGCCTGGTATGTACGCTCCAGTCCCGAAAATGTTATCAGTTTAACGGTTGTGTTTTTTCCATAATATCCTCCTGTGAGGTAATAGGATTTAAGATTCGATGAAGCCCGGTCAATGTAACCATCGGAGCGGATGAAAGATAGCCTTCCGTCAACGCAGAATTTCCCTGCCATCAGCCCTGTTCCAAAGCGAAGGGTTGACTTGAATGTGTTAAACGAACCTCCAGACAGATCAAGTTCTCCGTAGGCGTCCTGATGAAGGTCGGAAGTAAGGAAATTGATCGAAGCCCCGAATGCGCCGGCGCCATTTGTGGATGTTCCAACTCCCCGCTGTATCTGGATATCAGCGGTAGAAGAGGCAATGTCGGGCAGGTCGACAAAAAAAACTATTTGCGATTCCGGATCATTAAGAGGGATGCTATTCACTGTGACGTTGATACGTGTAATGTCTGTTCCCCTGATGTTGATTCCGGTGTAGCCAATCCCGTTTCCGGCGTCGGAGGTTACGATCACCGATGGACTTTGGAGGAGTAGATATGGAATGTCCTTCCCGAGGTTCATTGCCTTAATATCTTTATTTGAGATAGAGGAATATGCCGTTGGATATTTTTCCTGCGCCCTTGTAGCTATGATGTTTACCTCCTCGCCCAGCAGAGCGGCTCCATTCAGTTTCAGTTGAACGGAGGTGTCGTGATGGATCGCCAACATCTTAATCAATGTAGAATATCCAACGAAAGTAACTTTTAATTCATAAGCCCCCGGCTTCATATTTAAAATGCGAAAGGATCCATCGGCGTCGGAAACTGTCTGTTGAAATTTATTTCCCGACGAAATGTGGGCTCCCGATAGAACCAAACCTGTAGTTTGATCGGAAACAGTTCCGGAAAGTGAAAACTGGGCGCTAACATTCAGATTAACCAGGACTATTGCAATGACAGTCATCGCGGAATATAGCGCATACCGGATGCCAACATTAAATGTATTTTTCATATTTGTTCATTTTTCCTACGCCGGCATTACCCGGATCAGGTTATTGGGGTATAATCTCAGCCCT
>JBAXRP010000057.1:0-19860 GCA_037131145.1 Bacteroidota bacterium | reverse complement strand
GTTTACCTGTTATTATTCATGTCCTGATCGCCCGCAGGATATGCCTTTTACCAGGAGGTCCAGCCAATTTTTCGGTCGAAAACCCACACGAACGCAATGCCCTTACAACAATGCCTTTAACCGAATAGGTTACCAGCATCCCGCCTGTGGATAAACCCTTGCTTAGATTGCGAAATATTTGCTCAGTCCATAGTTCCGGCTGAGCATCCGGACCGAAGGCGTCGAAATAGATTAGATCGAAGGAGCCTTCTGCTGGAAAATATTCTTCAAGTGTAGTGTAAATTTTTTGAAGCGTGAAATGTGTGGAAATGATTTCCGGCACATCCCAATCTGCCTGATGAATTTTCATGAATATTTCTGCAGACTTGAAAGAATCCGCTAAATCAGGATAATTCAGCGATCGCCAATAACTTTCCTCCAACTGAAAGGCTTCAACAGCAGTGTAATGTACGTTGATACCCTGTTTTTCTGCTTCGATATGCGTAAGAAGCGCATTAAGACCAGTCCCAAACCCGATTTCAAGAATTCGTATTTGCGTTGCTTTCTTAGTTTTCGCCGCTTTTGCAGTTTCCAGAAAATAAATAAAACCACATTTGATGAAAATATGCAATGATTCTCCAACTGCCCCAAATGTTGAATGGTAATGTTGGTTCAAATCGCGGCAAAACAGAGTGTCGGAACCATCGGCAGTTCTTACAATTTTTATATCCATAAATGAATGGGGAATTTTTGGCGATGAAAAAATAATTTCGCACCTACCAGCTTACCAACTTACCAACTTACCAGCTTACCAACTTACCAACTTACCAACTTACCAACTTACCAACTACCATATCCTCGGATACTTATTCGGATTATACTCGTGCATCATTTCATAGATCATCTCGAATACATCCTCTGCATTGGGGTTGGAGAAATAGTCGCCGTCATTGGTATAGGCAGGCCTGTGATCGTTTGCCGTTAATGTTCGTGGCTGAGCGTCGAGGTAACGAAAGCCGCCCTGTTCTTCAAGTACTTTTTGCATCATGAAGGCTGTGGCGCCACCGCTTCCGTCTTCATCAAAAAAAAGGATTTTATTGGTTTTCATCAGGGATTTCAGTATTTCGTGGTTGATGTCGAATGGCAGGAGAGTTTGAACGTCAATCAGTTCAACGGAAATGCCGAAATCGTTGATTTGAGGAATCGCTTCCTCGGCAATTTTAACGCACGATCCATAAGTAACCAGAGTAATATCGGAACCTTCGTGCAATATTTCAGGAACTCCGAGAGGGATCCGGTAATTTCCAATATTGGCGGGCATCTGTTCCTTTAACCGGTAACCGTTAAGGGGTTCGATAACAAGTCCGGTATCATCGGAGGCAATCATAGTATTGTAAAAACCTGCCGCCTGGGTCATATTCCGGGGAACCATGACATAGATGCCGCGGATAGAATTGATGACCATGCTGAGCGGCGATCCTGAATGCCAGATACCGACAAGACGATGTCCGCGGGTACTGATGATCAGCGGAGCTTTTTGTCCGCCAACCGTGCGGTAATGGGTGGTTGCAAGGTCGTCGCTCATCACCTGGAGACCATAGAGGAGGTAATCGAAATACTGAATTTCAGCAATCGGACGCAAACCGCGCAAAGCCATTCCAAGACCCTGTCCAATTATTGTCGCCTCACGGATACCGGTATCGGAAATTCTGGTTTCGCCATATTTAACCTGCATCCCTTCAAGGGTTTGATTCACTCCGCCGATCTTCCCCACATCTTCGCCAAAAATTAATGCCAACGGGTTGTTTTTAAACAAGACGTCGTAGTTGGCATTCAGCACTTCACGCCCAGTTACTACCGGGGAATTTTCATTATAAACCGGCATAATACCTGCTACCTTCAACGCGCTTTGTTCCGATTCGCTGTAAAGATGGGAACTGTATCTCTGTGCATTGAGAGCGCGTTGTTCCGCCATCCAGACATCGAGATCGGCTTTCATCGGTTTTTTCATGCTGCATGACGTACAGACGTCGCGCATGATTTTTTTTGCCGACGATATGATGTCTTTGCGAATAGGTTCGGCAATTGCTTCCAGGTCGGCAACGATTTTATCAATTCTTGCCTGTTTTTTACATGGGCAGTGTGTGGTTTTTACAACACTGACAAGATGTTCGCGTTCCGTTTTGAAAGGGTCAAGAAATGCCTTATATCCACGGTCACGTGCGCTTTTTGCGGTTTTCAGCGATTGAACTTCAATGGCGTCCAGCTCCTCTGCTGTGGCAATTTTTTCCGCAAGAATCCAGTCGCGCATCAGCGGAATACAGTCATGATCCTTTTCCCATGTCAACCGTTCCGCCGATTTGTAGCGTTCGTGCGATCCGGAAGTAGAATGACCAAGCGGCTGGGTTAATTCAGTTACATGAAAAACCACAGGAACCTGTTCACTGCGGCAAACCGCAATACCTTCTTCATACATATCATACAATCCTGAATAATCCCAGCCATGACAGGTGTAAAGTCTGATTCCTGGTTTATCTCCAGCCACCACAAATCCTTTGAGCAATTCACTTATACTTTCTTTAGTGGTCTGATATTTCTTCGGAACGGAAATTCCATAACCATCATCCCATACAGAAAGTGCAAGCGGCACCTGTAATACCCCGGCAGCATTGATGGTTTCAAAGAAATGTCCTTCTGATGTTGAGGCGTCGCCGATTGTTCCGAAAGCGACTTCGTTGCCATTTACTGTAAATTTTTTCGCCGAATCCCACATTTCAGGGCTGTTTTTATAAACCTTTGAAGCCAGCGCCAGACCGAGCAGACGAGGCATTTGTCCTGCAGTGGGAGAGATATCGCCGGAAGAGTTTTTCTGTTTTGTAAGGTCTTTCCATTCTCCGTTTTCGTTAAGGCTGCGCGTGGCAAAGTGGGAATTCATCAACCGCCCGCCATTGTCGGGATTACGATTTAAGTCGGTATCACCATACAACTGGGCAAAAAAAATGTCGAGGTTCGATAGCCCTGCCGCCATCATAAAAGTCTGATCCCGGTAATAACCTGATCTCCAATCGCCATCCTTGAAAAATTTTGCCATCACGATCTGCGGAATCTCTTTTCCATCGCCAAAAAGACCAAAATTTGCTCTGCCTCCCAAAACTTCTCTTCTGCCGATTATACTTACCTGCCTGCTTTCACTTGCCAATTTGTAGTCTTTTAAAACCTCTTCTTTGCTGAATAGTCTTTTTGTTGCCATACTTTGAATATTCTTAACTATTTTAAAATTTTGTGTACCCTCTCCCCTCGTCCCTCGTCCCTCGTCCCTCGTCCTTCGTCCCTCGTCCTTCGTCCTTCGTCCTTCGTCTAATAATTCTCCCCCAACACCTCAAAATACCCCACTGGGTGGTCGCAGGCTGGGCAATTGTTTAACGCTTTTTTACCAAAGTGGATATAGCCGCACTTTCTGCATATCCAATATGTTTTTTCTTCACGTTCGAAGGCTTTGTTCTTTTCAAGATTATTCAAAAGCTTGCGGTAGCGGTTTTCATGGTGTTCTTCCACCGTCGCAATCAGCTTAAATGCAGTGGCTACCTTTGAAAAGCCTTCTTCTGATGCGATTTTTCCGAATTCAGGATAGAGTTCTGTCCACTCTTCGTGTTCGCCATCGGCAGCCGATTTCAGGTTTTCGGTTGTATTTCCTATTACGCCGGCAGGATAGCTTGCAGTTATTTCGACAGGACCTCCTTCGAGGAAGCGGAAAAATATTTTTGCATGTTGCTCTTCATTCAAAGCAGTTTCTTCGAAAAACGCCGCAATTTGCTCAAAACCTTCCTTCTTTGCCTGTTTTGCATAAAATGTGTAACGGTTCTTCGCCTGCGATTCACCGGCAAATGCCTTAAGCAGGTTTTTTTCAGTTTTGGTTCCTTTGATACTCTTTTCCATGATAGTTAGTTTTTGTCAATCAAAAGTAATTGAAAAATTTGATAAAGCCGTTCCGGAAACGGAGAATTCCAGAATAAAAACATGAATATAATCTGCTGTATTCACAAACAGTGAAGAAATTCATCTTTTTCCATAGAACTAAGCGTTTATCAGTTGATTTTTTCAACGCTCGCATCAGAGCATAAAATCAGGCTTTTCCGATTAATCTGAATAATTCGTATAGCGCACCTGATTATTTTTTAGCTTTGTACCTTATATATAAATCTCATCATTTAAAACTTCACTATGACTGCAAAAGTTCAAAAAATTCTCAGTGAATCTACCGCTGCGCGCTGGACTGCCTTAGTACTGGTTTCACTCACAATGCTATCTGCTTATTACTTTGTTGATATGATTGCGCCGTTGCAGTCGTTGATGGAAACATCTTATGGCTGGACTCCAGGTAATTACGGTTTTTTCTCAGGTTCTGAATACATGCTGAACGTTATGGGTTTCCTCATTATTTCGGGGATTATCCTTGATAAAATGGGCATACGTTTTACGGGACTTCTCGCTACCGGCGTGATGCTTGGCGGTGGTCTGATAAAATTATACGGGCTTACTCACTACTTTTCCAATGGTGGATTTGGATACGAGTTTTTCTCCTCTTTCTGGGTTTCAATGCCTGCCAGTGCAAAAGTGGCAGCCATAGGATATGGAATTTTCGGCATCGGAGTTGAAATGGCGGGGATTACAACCTCACGAACTGTTGTGAAATGGTTTAAAGGCAAAGAACTTGCGCTCGCTATGGGAATGCAACTTGCCACCGCCCGCATGGGAGCCTCAATCGCCTTCTTCTTTTCTGCCATGCTGGCAGGTGAACGCACCGTGAATGGCATTCATGAAGGGAATGTTCTTAACCCTATTTATCTTGGCGTAGCTCTTATCTCCATTGGATTTCTTACCTTCCTTGTATATACCTTCATGGATCAGAAACTCGACAAACAAACCGGAAATTCTGGTCCCGGAGCCGACCCCACTGAAGAGTTTCATCTCAGCGATCTCAAGAAAATTATTACAAACCGCGGTTTTTTACTGATTTCTCTGCTTTGTGTATTATTCTATTCGGGTGTGTTCCCCTTTTTAAAGTATGCAGTAAATATGATGCAAAATAAACTCGGCGTTTCTGCGGCAATTGGCGGATATATCTCAGGAATGTTGCCTGTTGGAACAATTCTTTTAACGCCCATTATTGGTTATTTTCTCGATAAAAAAGGCAAAGGCGCCACACTGATGATTTTTGGCGCTGTGTTGCTTACCCTCGCTCACCTCACCTTCGCGCTTGTCCCGCTAACGCTTGGTATCGCCGTAATGACGATCATCGTCCTCGGAATTGCTTTTTCGCTTGTTCCAGCTTCCATGTGGCCTTCGGTGCCTAAGATTGTTGAAGAGCGCTACCTCGGGTCTGCTTATGCACTGGTTTTCTGGATTCAGAATATCGGACTTATGTTCTTTCCCTGGCTAATCGGAGAGGTACTTGAAATGGCTAATCCGGGTGTTACTGACGCTATAAAAGCAGGCAATACAACAGCTATTTACGATTATACCGCTCCAATGCTGGTTTTTGCCGGATTAGGAATTGCCGCTATTTTCCTTGGATTTTTATTGCTTCGCGAGGATAAACTGAAGAAGTACGGACTGGAGTTGCCTAATAAGCGCACATAATTATAATGTCGCTTCTCCCCGAATTTAAGTATTCCGTTAGGATATGGCTGGTTGTAGAGTTTGTTTTGATTTTTTTTATTGCAGGAATAAAGGCTACTGAAGGGCAGAATTGTAAACCAATCCGAGTTGGTATCTTTTCCGATTGCCAATACTGCGACCGTCCTTCAGTCGGGAATCGTAATTACAGATTTTCACTTTCAAAACTGGACAGTTGCATTTCTACTCTCAATTCATTAGCCCCGGATGCGATTTTCCATCTTGGCGACATGATTGATCAAGATTACCGTAGTTACGATCTCGTTATTCCAAAGTTGCAGCAGTTTTCCTCCCCGGTTAACCTTGTTTTGGGAAATCATGACTACATGATAAAAAAAAGATTCAAACCTGGTTTGTTAAATCGAATCGGGATGAAAGAGGATCATTATGTTGTCGATTTTGGCAACTGGCGTTTTATTGTTCTAAATGGCGATGATCTTAGTTTTTTTGCTCCACAGGATAAGAAACATAAACAGGAGCGAAACGATATGGTATGTGACCAGTTTCAGCAATTTCACCTGAATGGTATGCCATGGAATGGTGGAATAGGTAATGACCAAATGAAATGGCTGGAAATGGAATTGAATGATTCCGAACAATCTAATCGGAAAGTAATTGTTTTTTGCCATTTTCCCTTGTTTACAAAGGACAACCATAACCTGTTTAACAATGAGGAACTTTTTGCTTTATTATCAAGGTACGCAAGTGTGAAAGCATATTTCTGCGGGCATTACCATTCCGGCAATTATAAGGTGAAAAATGGCGTCCACCTCGTGAATTTCAAGGGGATGGTTGATACGGATCAAAATGCTTTTTCACTGGTAACTCTTACTTCCGACAGCATCCTGATTAAAGGGTATGGGCGTGAACCTGACAGGAAGTTAAAGATAAGGTAAATTGAACCGAAAAATCATCCTCGCAGTACTTCTCTCATTCCGGATGTGAATTTTGTTTACCGGAAATTTCTATTTCGAGCTGCTTTTGGTAAAACAGAATGAGCCGGGAATCCTGCCGGCAGCATAAGAGGAAATCAGAGTTCCGTCTATGTTATATTGATATACCATACCATTCTGGACATAATCAATGGCGTCGCTTACAAAGATCTTTCCAGTGCCGGGATGAATTGCAAGTCCATAAAACAGTCGTCCATCCGACTGAATCAGCGGTTGATCTGGTAATGCAACCGACGTCACCGGCATCTGGTAAACGCCTTCATTCAGGAAATAAAGTGTGTCGCCGGTTGTATTTATGGATAATCGGCTTGGAACCTTTTTTGGATCAGGAAAAGTAAATACTTTTTCAATGAGCCGCAATTCAGGATTGATCCGTATAAGCGAAGGCGCTTCGTATTGATCGTAGCCGCCGGTACATAGCGCCCACACTTTCTGCTTTTTATCAATAACCAAACCAATGGGCTCTTTTCCGGTTTCGATGCTGTCAACAATGGCGTCAGTTTGCGTATCAATCACCAGAATCTTTGGCTTACGAATGGAACTTGGTTCTGTGTATCCGCCAATTGAAGTGACTAACATATATTTATCGAACCCGATAAGGTTCTCTGTCCAACCGTTGATTTGAATTGTGCCGATGACAGTATTTGTTTGAAGATTGATTATTGAGATATTTTTTTTAAGGTTAGTCACATAAGCTTTGTTTGAATCAACAATTTCGAGATACCGGGGAGAATCAAGACCTGTGATAGTTTTAACCGATTTGAAATCTTTCAATGAAACAACTTCAATCCGGTTGGAATTATTTATAACGAGATATCCCAGGTTGTTGGCAATTTTCATTGATTCGGCAACGTCGCCCAGACTGCGGTCGTTCGATTTCCTGAAAATATCCTGAATTATAATATTTGATTTATTCTCAATGTAGGTAACCGAGGCGTTTCCCCATGTATAATTCCCTTCGTTGACAACGAAAATTCCATTTTCATAAGTTGTAGTATGCGTGGTATCGGGAGGAGTTATTATTTGTTCGTGAATTGGAGATTTAGAGCATGACCAATTTATTACTGCAACCGAGATGAATATTAATAGGAGGAGAATATTATTTAAGGTGATTTTTTTTTCTTTCACGTAGGGGTGATTAGTTGAATAATTTATTGCCTCGCTGAGTTGGGAAATGCAAGTTTCAGAGTGAATACATAATTGATTCCGGGCATCGGGCGGTCAGCTATTGATTGGTAATCGAGATTAAATATATTATTTATTTGAATTTGTAAAGATAAAACAATTTTTTTCAAACCAATATTCTTGCCGAAAATAATGTTCGACAAGTAATATGCCGGCATAATTGACAGATTGTCTTTCGCTGTAAACCTATCGCTTACGTAGTAAAAATTGTAGTTAATGTAGAATTTCCACCTCTCAACAGTTAATGTGCTGTTTAGTGTATGAACCGGTATATAAATAAGTTGCTTGCCAATTTTCTGGTCATAAGCCGAGCTGGCTTTCTGGTAGGTTGAACGGCAAAAGTTGTAGTTGTTGTCGAGGCTTAAGATAAACCGCTGTATTTCCCATTTGAAATTAAGTCCGGTTTCCAATCCCCGCGCCAGTATTTCATCTATATTCTCAGGTTTCCAAATTGCGCTGCCGTTTACCGGCGACCAGGTTATCATTTGGTAAATCCATGAATAATAGCCTGCGAGGTTTAGTTCAACAAAGAATTTCCGATCTTTTGATTTATAGTTAAAAGCAGAACCAAGTTCGATAGAATAATTTGTTTCCGGTTTAAGATCAGGATTGCCCGATATGTTCCAATATAAGTCATTAAGAGTTGGGTATTTATAGTTACGCGCAAGGTTCAGCATTAAAGAAAGGTTGAATTTATTCCATGGAAGAAACTCAATGCCCAGCGCGGGAACGACAGGAAGAAATTTTCCATCAATCAAATCTTCACGAATAACGAGGGATGTTTTAATCTTTTTTCCGATCTCGTAGTTAAATTCAGAAAAGAAGCTGGTTGTGGCGCGGAATTTTGTTCCATTGTAGGCGTCGGAATTTACCTGATCGTAAGTGAAATCTATTCCTGGTTTAATGGTTAGGTTGCGAATTTCGAAATACGCCAGCCTGATCTTATTTATCCATTGGGAGTAGCGATGTGTATTGTTGATTGAGCTATCAAGAATATAGTGCATCTTTTGGTCGGAAAATGCCGATCTTACAAGCAGATTGTATTTTTTTTCCACGAATTTATATTCGACCACTGTCAGAAGGAGATTTTCTTTTTGTTTTTCCAGATGGTTTGTATTGATGTTTGAAGCGGTGGGGGGAAGATTATGGTCGTTCTCGTTATACCTGAACTTCACTGATATCAGGTGTTTATATTTTAGTTTCCAGAACAGCTCTTCCGACATTCCGTACAGAGCAAAAGAGGCGCTTTGTTGCCTGATGGTCTCTTTCAGGTAATCATTAAAATAGGGGAATCCATTTGATGAAGATGAGTAATTGAATTTAGTATGCGATTGAAATGAAGAAGAACCTGCGACAATATTACCATTGGCAGTGTAGGTGTAGAAACTTCCAAGCGACGCCGCTGCAAGAATATTAAGCCTGTTGTTCCAATCAGGATTTGTGACAAGGTTAATCACGCCTCCAAAAGCGCCGGATGATTTGGAAATACCGGCAGCGCCATATAAAATCTCCAGTCCGTCGAACTGTGACACAGGTATCTGCGAAAGGTCAACCTCGCCAAGCATCGGGGAATTGAGCTTAACGCCATTCCATTCCACCTGTGTGTGCCGTGATGTTGTCCCTCTGAAAGATGGAGTTGCGAGAGAGCCATTCCCGTTTGATTTAATAAAGATTGTGGAATACTGGGAGAGTATATTAGATAAATCGGCATTCAGATGGTTGATAAGGAGAGCGGAATCAATTTTTACCCTTTTAAACCCGCTGTTATCCAATAAATATTTTGAACTAATCTCAATTTCCGGCAACTTCAGAGTATCCCCGACTGATTGAGAATATCCCTGAGAGCATAGTAAAATTGAGTAAAGCGCGAGGATTAGAGTTATAAAATATTTTGCTGAACCGGATAAAATGGAGGACACCTGAAATGCTATTTCTTCACTATTTTTCTGCAACCTGTTGTTCCATCATTCAGTGAAAACCGCGCAATGTAAAGTCCGGCAGGATATTGGGACATATCGAATAAAACTTTTGTGTGGACAACATCATGGTTTAAAACCAAACCTTCAGCGCTTAAAAGATCGAAGTTGAAAATAATCCCCAATTCCCCCTCAATAGAAAGTTTCTTGTCAACTGGATTTGGGTATGTTTTTATTGTTTCCAGTCCTTGTTCGGTTCCTGATTGTTTAGTGGTGTTGTTTATAACTCCAATTGCATCGAGATCGAAGCCGCCGGTTTCGAAAGGCGTTGGCCATGGGTCATTTACTTTATGTCCCTGCGAATCGTAACTGGTATATGCCGGGGCGAGGCAGCCAACAACGTCAATAATCCTGATGTGAGTTATATGGTTTAGATCAATGTTGGCGCTGTCTTTTAAATCTTCCAGATCAAACGGTGTTCCATATGACATACGATATTTCCCGGCAAAGTTATTGATCAGAGTTGCATCAATAGTTCCGAAGGTAGGTATCTGTTGATCTTCAGGTATCAGGCTTACTGCCGGAAATCTTACAAAACGTATTCCGTCGGAACTTACCTCAACAAATGCAAGTTCAAGGAAAAGATCGCCAAAAGAGTTTTCGAACACAGCAAAGTCTGGACCTTCACGGTTTACAACCGGAGGATTAAAACCCAGAGTGGCAGAGCCGCGATCTCCAAGGCTTACAACATATTCATCAGAAGGACCTGTTGCGTAAAGATAGCTGCCGTAAGTTGCTTTGTTACTGCCATTAGAAGTTATAGAAGTATCAGCGATATTGATATACCCGCGTTCGATCGTACAATTCACAGCCCAGCCAATAATAATACTGCTGTCTTTATGAATTGCAGTAGATCCCGGTTGTCCCGCCGGGGGTGCAAATTGAGCCGAAACCGATCCATGAAAAATGATCGCGCCTATAATGGATAAACAGAGTTTTATATTGATTTTCATTAAGTCAGGTTAAATATCCGATAGGCTTATCCTCTACATTCATCTACAAATTTAGAAAAAAAACAGCGGCATCTGATAATTTATTACTTTTGCTCATAAGGTTACCTCTGCAAATCAAGCGATAATGAACATAAAAAGGCATATTGCAATCGGTTTAAGTTTACTGTTTCTCTTTCTGGGAGGCGTAAACACTTCTTGTAAATCGCGAAAAGCTATGTGTGACGCCAATAGTAAGTATAATGCCAAAAAACTAAAGAAGAATAAAAGCAATTATGGAAGCCGGTATAGTTTTAAATCAAAACCGGTTCGCAAGGCTTATGTAATCCGCAATAAATAGGTTTTAACCATAAAATTCTTCAGGTTCTGGATAGTACATGGTTTCCTGAGATTTTCCCAATGGATAGGTAAAGAAAGTTATCAGCCCGCTCGCGCAAAGGATTTGCTCTTTATTATAAAGCAAAACCTCGATATCAGCCAGGTTTCTTCTCATTTGTTTCACTTTTGCCCGTAATGTAAGCGGTCCATTATCAATAGACACCGGTTTCAGGTATCTGAATTCGGCTTTTGAAGTAAACCCTGATGTTTTAACCTTAACATACACAGTCCAACTGGCGATTTCATCCATCAGCGTTGCCTGAATACCGCCATGAAGAATTTTAAAATAGCCCTGGAAATTTGGATCAGGATTCCATTGACTTACTATTTCATCGCCCTCTTCGGTAAATGTTAAATGCAGTCCCAGTGGATTATCTGGCGAACAGCCGAAACAGTTGTATCCTTCGAGTTTTGCAAAAGGATTCCTGAGCTTTCTGGTATTTCCGTCGCCGGTTGTCATGAATACGCTACTTCGTGAGTTCCTGTCCGTTTTTATATTTTATCATGCGTTGAATTTTCCCCAGTTCATCGTATTCTGTCCAGGCGCCTTCTTTGAGTCCATCAATATATTTACCGGATAATTTCACTTTGCCATTTCTGTAATATTCCTTTGCTTCTCCCGACAGTTTATTGTTGATATAGATATTATAACTTTGAAGGGAATCGTTTTCATAAAAAGTCTTCTGAATTCCTTCAAAGTTGCCCAAAACATAATTGTACTCTGCAATTCTCTGACCGGCTTTATTGTTCCATCGCGACAATCCATTTTTCCTGTCTCCTTTGAACCAGGTTTCCTCCTGAATTTTCCCATTGTCATAATACTGCCGGAAGAGTCCGTTTTTCTTGCCATCGGAATACTCAGTTTCCGATAAAGGCGTTTCGGTATAGACGCCATAATATATTGTCTGACCATCCAGCTTATCGTTTTTATAGTTCTCTATCAGGGTAACTTTTCCTTTGCGGTCGAACTGAATATTTACCCCGTCCTTCCAGCCATTTGTGTAATACTCAACTTTACTGATATAGTTATTTGGATAGTATCCAACCCAGTTTTTCACCTTTTTATTAGCAATGTACTCACCTTTCCAGGTAACATCTCCCTCTTTTTCACTCCATAAACCATTTTTATTGCCGTTTGCATCAGTTAGATTCGGCGCGACATCTTTGGTTTGATCAGAATTTTTAACCTGGGCATTCAATTGCCAGGGCGCAAACAATAAGGTTGCAATAATCAAAAGGAATAACTTTTTCATGGCTCTTTGTCTTTATATTTTTGCAAATTTATATCAATTCTGCATAGAGATCAAAGCTTTCGGCTTTGATAATTTTAACATTGTAAAACGAACCGGGAATGAGATTATGGCTATTACGCTGGATCAGCGCTTCATTATCAACTTCGGGAGAATCAAATTCAGTTCTACCAACAAAGTATTCCCCTTCGAGGCGGTCAATGATAACTTTCATCGTTTTACCCTGTTTTTGCTGATTAAGCGACAATGAAATTGATTCCTGAAGCGACATTATCTCATCCACCCTTTCCTTTTTCTTTTCAGGGGAAAGAGCGTCTTTCAGCTTATAGGCGTGAGTTCCTTCCTCATGGGAATAGGGAAACACTCCAAGTCTTTCGAACCGGTAAGTTTCAATAAAACCGAGTAGTTTCTTAAATTCCTGCGCGGTTTCACCCGGGTAACCTGCGATTAAGGTAGTGCGAATAGCTACCTCCGGTATGGTTTGCCTGATCTGGTCAATAAGTTTTAGAGTTGAGCTTACGTTCATTCCCCTTCGCATTGATTTTAAAATTCGGGCGCTTATATGCTGAATTGGAATATCAATATAGTTACAAATATTGGCGTGCGTTTTAATAACGTCAAGCAGTCCATCGGGAAAAGCGTGAGGATAAGTGTAATGCAATCTTATCCATTCGAGTCCTTTGATATTTGCCAGTGAATCGAGCAATTCGGGAAGCAGTCGTTTTTTATAAAGGTCGAGACCATAATAGGTTGTATCCTGCGAAATCAGGTTAATTTCCTTAACGCCTCCTTCAACCAGCCGGGCAGCTTCACGCACAATTTCCTCAACCGGACGACTGACATGTTTTCCCCTGATTGCCGGTATTATGCAGAAAGAGCATTGTCTGTCGCATCCTTCGGCAATTTTCAGATAGGCATAATGAAACGGGGTTGTAATCCGGCGCTCTCCTACGAGGTTTGTTTTATACTGTCCTCCAAGATGACCAATAATTTTTTTCAATTCATTAACCCCAAAAAAGGCGTCAACTTCGGGAATTTCCTTGCCAAGTTCGTTTCTGTAACGCTCTGACAAACAACCCATGACAAAAACGTGATCAATGATTTTTTGCTGTTTGGCATTTACGAATTGGAGGATTGTATCAACAGATTCCTGTTTTGCATCGTTGATAAAACCGCAGGTGTTGATGATGGCAGTATCAATTTTGGTAAAGTCTTTGGGATCGTAAACGAATTCAAAATTATTGGCTTCGAGTTGTTTAAGAAGCAGCTCAGAGTCAATCAGGTTTTTTGCGCATCCCAGCGAAACCAAACCTATCCGGTGTTTGCCGGGTTTTGTTTTCAATACAGGTTAATTTTAGTTAAACAAGCTGTCAACAAACTCTACCCGGTTAAAAACCTGAAGGTCTTCGACGCCTTCGCCGACTCCGATATATTTCACAGGTATTTTAAATTGATCGGATATCCCGATTACGACGCCGCCTTTTGCAGTGCCATCCAGTTTTGTAAGAGCCAGCGCATTCACTTCGGTGGCGGCGGTAAACTGTCTGGCTTGTTCAAAAGCATTCTGCCCTGTTGAAGCGTCGAGAATTAACAATACCTCATGTGGAGCGTCTGCCATTACTTTCTGAATAACCTTTCTGATTTTCGAAAGTTCATTCATAAGGTTGATTTTATTGTGCAAACGACCTGCTGTATCAATGATTACAACATCGGCGTCTTTTGCAATGGCTGATTTAACAGTATCATAAGCAACAGAAGCAGGATCGGCGCCCATTCCCTGGGTGACAATAGGAACCCCAACCCTGTTTGCCCAAATAGTTAACTGGTCAACTGCGGCTGCCCTGAAAGTGTCGGAAGCGCCAATGATGACCGATTTTCCTGCCTTTTTAAACTGGTTGGCGAGCTTACCGATGGTGGTTGTTTTCCCAACGCCGTTTACTCCAACAACAAGGATTACATAAGGTTTTTTATCTGCGGGAACTGAAAATTCGGTAAAATCCTGAATGTTATTTTCCTGAAGTAACGCCGCTATTTCCTCTTTCAATAAATTATTCAGTTCACTGGTTCCCAAATATTTATCCTTCGACGCCCTTTTTTGAATCCGCTCAATAATTTTGAGTGTGGTTTCAACGCCAACATCGGAGGTTACCAGGATTTCTTCAAGATTATCAAGAACTTCATCATCAATTGTTGATTTGCCAATGATTGCCTTGGAAATTCGGGTAAAAATATTCGATTTGGTTTTCTGCAATCCCTCGTCGAGGCGTTCCTTTTTTTCGCGGGAAAAGATGCTGAAAAATCCCATAAGGCTCAGGGTTATATAAAAAAAGCCTTTTTCCGTAGAAAAAAGCTTTTCAATCAGATAAGTTTATTGTTAGTTTTCCTTGTTTGCCAGAAAATCTTTCAATGCTTCATTGGCAACAATTGTTTCTTTAAAAACGTAAGCGCCCGACTTGGATGATTTAACCATACGGATCACCTTTGTAAAATCCTTTCCGGAGGTAGCTTTAAATGAAGCAACTACTTTTTTTGCCATATCTTAAATTATTTAATTTCTTTGTGAACTGTTTTCTTCTTTAAATAGGGATTGTACTTTTTCAGTTCGATCCGCTCAGGAGTATTCTTCTTGTTTTTTGTGGTGATATACCTCGAAATACCCGGAATACCACTTGTTTTTTGTTCTGTACATTCAAGAATTACCTGTATTCGTTGGTCTTTGCTCTTCTTTGCCATCTCTTGACTTCTTTATTTTTCGGGACTGCAAAATTAAAATATTTCACTGAATAAACAAAAATAATTTCATACTTTTATTTTCGCGATTCACACAATATAACAGGCTTAAAATCAATAAGTGAGCAAATGGAATTCTTACATAAGGGGTTTTAAAGCCTATCTTCAACTGGAGAGATCGCTGTCAATGAACTCCATTGAAGCCTATATTCATGATGTTGAAAAGCTGACCCAATATTTCGAACTTACCGGCGTCAGCGACGGACCAGAAGCTATTTCACTTCATCAACTTCAGGATTTTATCAAATGGATTGCCGAACTTGGTATCACTGCCCGCACTCAGGCAAGGCTGATTTCCGGGCTCCGCGCGTTTTACAAATATCTGCTTATTGAAAATATTGTGACCAGGGATCCAACTGAATTGCTTGACTTACCAAAGATCGGAATGAAACTGCCAGTGACGCTTGATGTTGAAGAAATTGATAAAATACTGAGCGCGATTGACCTATCCAAACCGGAAGGCAAACGCAACAAAGCCATGCTCGAAACTCTTTATAGTTGCGGTCTGAGGGTTTCAGAACTTACCGGTTTAAAAATTTCCAATCTCCATTTTAATGATGGTTTTATCAAAGTGATTGGTAAAGGCTACAAGGAACGACTTGTACCTGTAGGAAGGATTTCACAAACTGAAATTATCCATTACCTGTCAGAAGTCAGGCCTCATATACACTTGAAAAAGGGAATGGATGACGTTTTATTTCTCAACCGAAGAGGCGCCATGCTCTCGCGGGTGATGATCTTTACCATCATTAAAAAACTTGCCACCCTTGCAGGCATTAAGAAAAATATCAGTCCGCATACTTTCCGCCACTCGTTTGCCACCCATCTCGTTGAAGGCGGGGCAGATCTTCGCGCCGTTCAGGAGATGCTCGGTCATGAATCAATAACCACCACTGAAATTTATACGCATCTTGACAAGGATTATCTGAGGAGTACGATTATTGAGTATCATCCAAGGGAGAAGTAGAATTATGGAGCATTAAACAAGCGGATATATGGACAGACAAAAAGTTTTATTGTTTTAACTGCACTATGTTTATGAATATGACGATGACTTTACTATACAGGTTTTTATTATTTCCCGGATTAATAATTGCGGTTACTTCCTGTGATTACAAGCCAAAGGATGAATTTTTCAGAGATTTGAACCCAAACCTTACTCCTCCCGTTATCAATCTGAATCTTAACACTCTTTCGGATACGGTTAATCTACCCGCAGGTAAATCATTTTCCGTTGGCATAAATACAGGAATTGTTCGGAATCAGTGGATGGTTGTATATCTGAATGATGTTGAACAAAATACTATTGGCAGTTCCGATGGGAAGTTCAATTTTTTTACCGGCAGCAGTTTAACCACGCCGGGAATGTACAAACTGAAGATCAGGGTTTACCTTTCCACAGGAACCGGAAGCATTGCCGACATACTTGACGCAGAACACTTCCTATATGAAAAAATCTGGTGGCTGATGGTTTCGGAAAACCCCGATCTGGGCGCTGCAATCACAGGCGCGGAGCCTGAAAATGGTCATCTGAAAGTTTCCTGGACGCCATACAAAGGGTTAGGATTTAGCCGGTATATCTTACTTCGGTCGCTAAATGGGGATTATCAGTTCGATACTATCGCAGTAGTGAAGGATGTTTTTCAAACCGGAACTTATGATACTACTTATGTCGGTGAAAAATCAACTTTTGTTCTGAAGGTTTATTCCGGCAATAATCCCGATGTGTATTACGATCTTTTAACAACAAATGCGTATAATTACTACTATGGATTCCCGGAGCTTACGCTCGAACCTGTAAATGAAAAAGATTTAAAGTTATCCTGGGGATTGAGCGTTTTTCTGAAACATATTACGGGATACAAAATCATGATCCGGCAAGTCAACAGCTCCGCGGCGCCAACATATATAGATGTCAACAACACTCAGATAACAAGCTATATTTATCCCGACCCGAAGTTCACATTTGAATATGAGTTTACTGTAGCCTTTTCGCCTCACACACCAGTTACGATGGAAAACCTGTACGATTATTCAAACACTATTTCAGGTTATCCCGGAACTCCTTCTTTTTCCTGCAACGGACTAATCAGCCCGGTTGGACCCAATATGTGGTTTATGAAAACCGGCAGGATTTATAAGTACGACGTCACAACCAATGCGATTACTGATAGTCTTGTTGCGCCGGAACAAAAGTTTTACACATCCTTATCAGTTTCGCCCAACAATAAATATCTGACGGCAATTTATTCGACCGGTTTTCTTTTTTATAACATCCAAACCCATGTATCAGAGTTGGTCAGTTTCAGTGAGATTTCCCCTTCTTCAGCCAATTTCAGCACAACCAACGTTGCCGACAATGGGATCGGCGTTGTTTCCGATTATGACAACCTGTTTTTATATGATTTTGTTCATCGTCACCTTCTTAATACCGCCACTCCTTCCGGTGAATTCTGGATGAATTCAATTTCTCCTGATGGTCAATATATTTTTTTCCGCAATAATTACAAATACTATTGTTATCGTTTTACCGGCGGGAATTTCGAAAAAGTGTGGGACGACCCGAATTACCTGAATAAGCAGTTTTATTTTCATGCTACTGATCCTGGTAAAGCGGTTCTCTATTCGGGCAACACCTTATCTATTGTAGAAATCTCCACATGGATTTCCCAGTATAATCTGACGCTTGATGCGAACAACCTGTTTAATATTGATTTTGGCGCCGGAAGGATTATGGGATATACAAATGATTATATCAGGATTTACAACCTCGGAAATGGCAATGTGGAAGCAACTCTTCCCACTGAGAGTCCATTGCATGGTATTCTGCTGAAGGATCAATATATTTATTGTATTGAGGGACATAAGCTTAAAGTATTTTAATATGGCGAAACATCTTTACCTTCATTTACTCTGTTTGTTTCTTCCATTGATAATATTTGGACAGCAGATTGAGATAAGCGTTGCAACCTTATATGCCGGGAACAACATGAGCGACCTGAAAAAAATGAATGAAGACGCTATCAGTCAGTCGCCTTTTGAGACAAAAGTAGTTAATGATTTCCCCGCCTGGTTTGTTTTTCGGGCAAGTGTGGCTATTGTAATATATGAGCATTTCAAGGTCGGCGTGGTTTACAACCATTCATCCACAGGCAGCAGGGTAAGTTCTGCCGATTATTCCGGGGAATATAAATTCGATATTCTGGCGCGGGGAAATTCGGTAGGTTTATTGCTTGGTTACAAGGTATTCCGGTATAAGAAACTCGATATTCAGTTTAATGCCATTATCGGCGCTATGTTATCTTCCTGTTCCTTCAATGAAGATTTACAGGTTTACGGCTTACGGCAATCTGATGCATTATCAATGAAGTCGGCAAGTTTGTGCATCAATCCCGAAGTGGGCATCAATTATTGGTTTGGAATACTCGGCGCCGGAGTTTTCGGCGGGTATCAGTATGATTTTGGAGGAACGCTGAATGTATCGGGACAAAAGACTACCCTCTCCACCAACTGGAGCGGCTTCAGGGTGGGAATTACGGTGATGATAATGTTCCCCGGATAGTTATTTGAATGGTGAATTTGGCTCTTTGGCTATATGATTGTAAACTATTTTATCCATGAATTTAGGAAAGAATTTGTTCAGCATGACGGTCATTTTTCCCTGGGTTGTGAGAATCAGCAGGTCTTTGCGTTTTTCAATAGCTTCGATTACATATTTTGCAACCGTTCCGGCGCTCATCAGTTTGCTTTCATCAAGCGGCGTTTCGCCTTGTGCGCTGCCATCGGCTGAAAGCGCCACATTTCTGATATTTGACGTTGTAAATCCCGGACAGGCAATAAGCACGTGCAAATTTTTCTTTAAATTTTCAATCCTTACAACTTCGAGAAACCCCTGCATTGCAAATTTGGAAGCCGAATAGCCGCTCCTTCCCGGAAGACCCTTATATCCTGCAATTGATGAAATTCCAATCAGCGAGCCTTTTGACTTTAGCAGGAATGGCAGCGCAAACTTTGTGCAGTAAACAGTTCCCCAGAAATTTGTATCCATCAATTGGCGGATAACATTCAGATCAACTTCTTCAAAAATGGCGCGCATTGAAATACCGGCGTTGTTGATCAGAATGTCAATAGCGCCAAATTTTTCAACGGCTTGTCTGATTAATTCTTTGCAATCCGACTCTTTTGAAACGTCGGTTTTGACAATAAGAATCTCAGAGCCGAATTTGTAAATCTCATCGGCAATTAATCCTGATCGCGACGCCAAAACTAACTTAGCGTCTTTTGCAGCGTATTGAAATGCCAGCGCTTTTCCGATCCCGGAGGAAGCGCCGGTTATAATGACTACTTTGTTTTTCATGTCAGATAATTACTTTGAGTATTAGTTGGTTTAAATGGTAACGATTGTTACTTCCTAACCTGGAAAAACCACAATGAATAAAGCAGCGACGCAAAATGCAAAGTCAAAGGTCAAATTTAAAAGACCATGTTTTTCTGATGGAATGCTGCGGCAAAATTAACATGAAAAGCGCTCATCCAGGGTATGAGAAGGAAGAACTTTTTGCACTTGTGACTTAAATCTGTAACTTTGCAAAACTAAACCAAACAAAGCTATGGCTAAGAAAAAAAGACCTGTTATTGATCGGGAAGAGGTGGTGGTTAAGTTCGTCGGCGACTCCGGCGATGGCATGCAACTCACCGGCAGCATGTTTTCGGATGTTGCTGC